>CALEDV010000001.1 GCA_937949555.1 uncultured bacterium
TTGCCTCATTCGTGCAGGTTTGTGCCTTCTTGTTCTGAATACTCAATAGAGGCCCTAAATAAATATGGTTTCATCAAGGGTGCTTCATTGTCTATGAGGCGTATAGTTAGGTGCAACCCCTTTAGTCAGGGTGGTTACGACCCCTTGAAATAACATCATCTTAATAAGGAATAATCTATGGAAAGAAATATGCTGTTAGCAGTGGTTTTGTCTATAGCTATATTGATTGGATATCAATATCTTTATACACAGTTTTTCCCTCCAGAACCTATACAACCCCAAGACAAGACACAATCTCCTCAGCGCTCATTGGAGGATAAATCGGAGCCAGCACCAGTTAAAGAGACAGAGGTTGATAAACAACCTTCACAGCAGAAGCGGGATATCAAGATTGCTTACACAGGCAGTGAAAAGACTTTTACCGTTGAGAACGACCTGATGAAGGTGGTCTTTACCTCAAAGGGTGCAACCATTACATCGGTAGAGCTTAAGAGATATAAGGACAGCTCTGGAAGTCCTATTGTCCTTAAGGCAGATCCTGTCTTGTCGCCCTATGTCATTGGTGTGGATGAGGGGTTTCAGTTTGCCAATGCAGAATTCAGTCTTAAGTCTAAAGACATAAAACTACTCAGGGCGGGAGATAAAGGAGAGATTGTCTTTGAGTTCTCACAGCCCGATTTGCAAATACTAAGGACCTATAAACTCACAGGGGATAGTTATGCCATTGAACTAACCGATGAAGTCAAAGGTCTTGGCTCCTATTGGGTTACCCTTGGAAAGGAATTTGGCATTCACGATAAGTCAGAGGATGTTCATTATGGGCCTGTAGTCTTGAAGGATGCAGAGAGGCTGGAGTTTGACCTCGGCAAGATAAAGGAACCAAAGTATTTTAAAGAGGGTTTTAAATGGATAGCCCAGGAAGACAAGTACTTTTTCAGCGCTTTAGTCCCAAAGGGAAAGGTTGAAGAAGCAAAGCTGTGGGATAAAAATGGCACATCTATAGGTGCAGTAAAGCTCCCTGCTGGAACCAATACATATCTACTTTTTGCTGGGCCTAAGGAGTTTGACCTGCTTGAGAAGGTCGGCTATGGCTTGGAACATATTGTTGATTTTGGTTTTTTCTCCTTTCTCGCAAGACCTCTCTTTTGGATTCTCAAATTGTTTTATAGTTTCACCCACAACTATGGCTTGGCTATTATAATATTGACCATCCTTGTAAGGATACCTTTCATACCAATAATAAACAGCGGTCAGAAGTCTATGAAAAAGATTCAGGACCTGCAACCCAGAATGGCTGAGGTCAAAGAGAAGTATAAGAATGATCCCCAGAGGATGCAGCAAGAACTCATGGCGCTCTATAAGACCCATAAGGTCAACCCAATGAGTGGCTGCCTGCCTATATTACTTCAGATCCCTGTGTTTTTTGCCCTTTATAAGGTATTGCTCATCTCCATTGAGCTCAGGAATGCGCCCTTTATGTGGTGGGTAACGGATCTCTCTGCCAAAGACCCCTACTACATACTTCCTATTATTATGGGAGTAACTATGGTTATACAGCAGAAGATGACGCCCTCGGCAATGGACCCTACACAACAAAAGATAATGATGCTCATGCCTGTGGTGTTTACATTCCTCTTCCTTACCTTCCCATCGGGACTTGTCTTGTACTGGCTTGTGAACAATGTGCTGAGCATTGCACAGCAGTATTATATAAATCAGAAGATTAAGAAAGAGAGTGCCTAATTATAAGGGTCAATAAACTGATTATGTGATCTTGATTCCCTCTTCCCAGAGCTTTCTATGGATCTCTGCAATAAGAGGCATGAGCGTAGAGGTGTCTTTTGCAGATATAATCAGGCTGTCTTGAATTAAAGACATATTGTTCCTTGTTTCCTCGTCAATCTTATCAGCCTTGTTAAATACTAATAGGGTCTGTTTGTTTTGTAGTCCAAGTTCACTTAGGATGTTTGATACTGAGGTCATCTGCTGTTCATACCGTGGATTTGATATATCCACCAGGTGAATTAGCAGATGGGCGTCTTCAAGTTCTTCAAGGGTTGCCTTGAAGGCAGCCATAAGGTCAGCAGGCAGGTCTCTTATAAAACCTACTGTATCGGTAATTATTGCCTCCTTGTCCCTTGGAAATCGTAGCCTCCTGCTTGCAGTATCCAGGGTAGCAAACATCTTGTCTTCAACAAACACAGAACTTTTTGTGAGGGCATTTAGCAGTGTTGACTTGCCTGCATTTGTATATCCAATGATGGATACAATAGGCATGCCGCGGTCAATTCTCTTTGTTTTTCGTTGTTTTCTTGCGAGGGTAAGCTGATGAAGTTCCTTTTCAAGGGCTGTTATCCTGTTCCTTATCCTGCGTCTGTCAACCTCAAGCTTCATCTCACCAGGCCCTCTGCCTCCAATACCGCCCATCAACCTTGACATTGCTGTGCCTTTACCTGTTAGACGAGGGAGCATATATTTTAATTGTGCAAGTTCTACCTGCACCTTGCCGTCTCTGCTATGTGCCCTTCGTGCGAATATATCAAGGATCAACTGGGACCTGTCAATAACCTTAAGTTCTGTCTTTTCAGAAATTGCCTTGCTTTGAGAGGGTGATAGTTCCTTATCAAAGATAAGCATTGTGGCGCCCTTTTCCATAGCAAGTATTATTATTTCGCCTAATTTGCCTTCACCCATTACATAACGAGGATTTATCTCCCTTAAGCGCTGTATAACTGTGTCTATAACCTCTATACCTGAGGCATTGGCAAGCTCGTAGAGTTCTGCTATTGAGTCCTCAATATCATGTCTTGACTTTAGGTCTGCCCCTACAAGGATGGCAATTTCCGTAGTTGGTTTTCTATCAAGGACGATGCTTCTTCCCATCTCTGACTCAAGGGATTCTATAAATTCCTTGAAATCCAGTTCATATCTATAGAAATCTTCACTGTAGATAACCTGTTTCTTGGCAGAGTCTGCAGGCATCAGATGGGCTGTGTGGATCTTATAAGGCAGGTTGTCCTTTAAAGTGATCGCTGCAATCATATCAAACCTCAAAAGTGATAGATCGGCAAGGTCTTCATTGCTAAGTGGTTCATCCTTTAGGTGAGTATGTATAAATCTCAGCCTTCTGAGGGCGCTCCTGCCAAGCCTGTAATCTTCAAGGGAGGGTATATATACGCTGTGAGGATCACCAAGTATTACATGGGTGATGGTGCCTTCTCTTGAAATGATAATGCCTATTTGCCTCTGGAGTTCATGAGAAAGGGAGGCGATTAGTTTACCTAACTCTTGGGTGATTAAAATATTTTGGGGAACTTTACGCCGATATATCTTTTCTAATGCCTGGATTGTACTTTTCCTAAGGCCTGAGGTATTGCCGTAAAGGGTAGATATCTTATTTGCTCCTGATAAAACCCACCCTCCCCTGTCAGGGGAGGGTGGAGGCAAACTATTATTTCCTAAGTGCTGCCTGAGCTGCTGCGAAACGGGCTATTGGAACCCTAAAGGGTGAACAACTTACATAGTTGAGCCCTATTTTATGGCAGAATTCCACAGACTTTGGCTCTCCGCCATGTTCACCGCAGATGCCGAGCTTGAGATCCTTTTTGACCTTTCTACCCTTTTCTACGGCCATCTTCATGAATTCACCTACACCTGATTGATCTATGGATATGAAAGGGTCATCGGGTAGTAGTTTGTTTTCTACATAATAGGGGAGGAATCTTCCTGCATCATCTCTACTTAGTCCAAAGACAGTCTGGGTAAGGTCATTTGTTCCAAAGGAGTAGAAATCAGCATACTGAGCGATCTCGTCTGAGGTAACGCAAGCCCTTGGCAACTCGATCATGGTCCCTACAGTATAAGGTACCTTTACACCATATTTCTTTTGGACGTTATTGGCTGTTTCTATAGTAATATTGCGCATTCTAACAAGTTCTGATACATGGCCAACCAGTGGTATCATTATCTCGGGTATTACCTTTACCTTTTTCTTTGTCAACTCACAGGCAGCCTCCATTATAGCCTGAACCTGCATCTCATATATCTCTGGATAGGTGATACCAAGACGGCATCCCCTGTGGCCAAGCATGGGATTGAACTCGTGGAGGGAGTTGTTTTTGGCCTTAAGTGCCTCTACTGAGACCCCCATGTCCTTTGCAAGTTCAGCAATATCTTGTTCTGAATGTGGAAGGAACTCATGAAGGGGTGGGTCCAGAAGCCTGATAGTCACAGGGAGTCCCTTCATTGCCTCGAAGATACCAATGAAGTCGTTTTTCTGAAAAGGTAGGAGTTTGGCAAGGGCATTTCTCCTGCCCTCTTCTGTATCTGACAGTATCATCTCTCTTACGGCCTTTATCCTCTCTGGCCCAAAGAACATATGCTCTGTTCTACATAGCCCTATACCCTGTGCTCCATAGTTTCTAGCAACTGTAGCATCATTGGGTGTGTCAGCATTTGTCCTAACCCCAAGCTTTCTGAACTGGTCAGCCCACTTCATTAATTCTTTATACCACTTATTGTGATCTGGGTCTGCAGGCAGAAGATTCAATTCTCCTTCATAGATTCTGCCCTTTGTGCCGTTAAGGGTTATCCAGTCACCCTCTTTAAGGGTTTTGCCACCAACCCTAAGTACCTTATTGTGGACATCTATGTCAAGGGCCGAACATCCCACAATACAACACTTACCCCAACCCCTTGCAACCAGAGCTGCGTGGCTTGTCATACCGCCTTTTGCGGTTAGGATTGCCTCGGCAGCATGCATACCGTGCACATCCTCCGGCGAGGTCTCGTTTCTTACAAGGATCACCTTCTTACCTTGCTTCTTCCATGCCTCAGCATCATCAGCCGTAAAGACTATCATACCAGTGGCACCACCAGGACCTGCAGGAAGTCCCTTTGCAAGCTCTCCAGCCTTTTTCTCTGCTACTGGATCAACGCTTGGGTGAAGTAGCTCATCTATCTGATCAGGCTTTACCCTCATTATTGCAGTCTCTTTTGTGATCAGCTTCTCCTGAGCCATTTCTACGGCCATCCTGATAGCAGCTTGACCATTTCTCTTGCCAACCCTGGTCTGGAGCATCCATAACCTGCCATCTTCAATGGTAAATTCGATATCCTGCATGTCTTTGTAGTGTCTCTCAAGCTTCTTTTCTATGGCAAGTAACTCCTTGTAGAGTTTTGGCATCTTTTCCTCTAAAGAGGGGAGGTGCTTTGTATCCTCTGTCTTGCCCTTTATATTCACTGGATTAGGTGTCCTTATGCCTGCAACCACATCTTCACCCTGGGCATTAGGAAGCCATTCTCCGAAAAACATGTTCTCTCCAGTGGCAGGATTTCTTGTAAAGGCAACTCCTGTGGCTGAGTTATCTCCCGTGTTGCCAAAAACCATTGTCTGAACATTAACTGCTGTACCCCAGTCATCGGGTATCTTTTCAATCTTTCTGTATGACACAGCCCTCTTGCCCATCCAGGACTGAAATACAGCGCCTATACCACCCCACAATTGTTCATTGTGGTTGTCTGGAAACTCTTTGCCTAAGGTGTCTTTTATTATTTCCTTAAATCTATCGCAGAGATACTTCAGGTCATCTACATCGAGATCGAGGTCTGTCTTATAACCCTTTTTTTTCTTTAAGGCCTCCATCTCCTGCTCGAGCTTGTGTCTGATACCATGGCCATCTTCAGGCTCTATTCCTGCGGCCTTCTCCATAACAACATCGGAATACATCATCATAAGTCTTCTATAGGCGTCATAAACGAATCTTTCATTATTGGTTTTCTTAATCAGTCCTGGAATGGTCTTTGTGGTAAGACCTACATTGAGCACAGTCTCCATCATCCCTGGCATAGAACTTCTGGCTCCAGAGCGAACTGAAAAGAGCAGAGGATTAGAAGGGTCTCCAAATTTCTTGCCCATGATCTTCTCCACCTTTGCAAGGGCAGCTTCAACCTGGGGCTTTAACTCTGGGGGATATTTTTTATTGTTGTCATAATAGGCTGTACAGACTTCTGTGGTAATGGTAAAACCTGGCGGCACTGGAATGCCAAGATTAACCATCTCAGCAAGGTTTGCGCCTTTGCCGCCAAGTAAATTCTTCATCTCTGCCTTTCCATCTGCCTTGCCATCGCCAAAGAAATATACATACTTCTTTGCTGACTTAGTTGATTTTGTCTGAGTCTTTGATGGTTTTTTTGAGTTGCTCTTTGCTACTGCCTTTGCCATATAATTACCTCCGTTGGGATTTTTGCCTGCTCTAAAAAACAATATAGTCTATATTATAAAGAGATAAAATTCAACATATGCAAGATACGGACTTTTGTATATAGGAATTTGACCCTTTGATTTTCTTTCCCTTGACATAAATCTTACAATACTGTTACATTAAACCCTCAAATTTATTTAGAGAGGGGTGATTTATAAATGCCCTCTGTCAAGGTTAAGGATACTGAAAACTTTGAAATAGCTCTCAGAAATTTTAAGAAGAAATGTGAGCGAGAAGGTATCCTATCGGAGATTAAGAAGAGGGAGCATTACGAGAAGCCAAGCGTCAAGAAGAAAAAGAAGATACTTGCTGCTCGTAAAAAGGCTGCCAAAAGAATGAAGGTTGTAACAGCGAGGTAAAGGATGTCAATCCTTGAAAGGATTGAAAAGGACTTAAAAGAGGCCTTAAGAAATAGAGAAGAGGTCAGATTATCTGTCCTTCGCTTGATTAAGGCCTCTATCAAAAACAGGTCAATAGAAAAACAGTCTGCCCTCAATGACGAGGAGATTATGGCTGTCCTTTCCACTCAGATAAAACAAAGAAAAGAGTCAATAGAACACTATCTAAGGGCACAGAGGGACCAACTTGCTGGACGAGAACAAGAAGAAATAGAGATTATAAAATCCTATATGCCTCAGGAGTTGACTAAGGAAGAGATAGATAGAATAATCAACAGTGCTATTATTGAGACAAAGGCTGCAAACACCTCAGATATAGGCAAGGTAATGAAGATAGTTATACCTCAGACCCGTGGTAAGGCTGATGGAAAGTATGTAAATGAACGAGTTAAGGCTCTTCTGAGTATTTAAAATATGTCCTCTTTTGCCCTTTTTTATGGACGGGCGACATCAATTCTTCTGGAGGTATCAAGTCAGTGAATCTTTCTGAATTTTACAATAAGGCTATAGAGGTGGCAATAGAAAAGGACCCACGAGGCAAGGACTATGTGATGGACGAGTTAAAGAGGAAACAGAGGGAGTATGAAAGATTAACAGATAGAGAAAAGGAGCTCTTTGATCTTGATTCGCTCTCTAATCCCTATTCAGATTCAAGAATAATCTACGGAAAGGGAGATGAAGAGATCAGCGCATTAATGGCAGGAATAGACATTGATACCGGTGAAATAGTCCTTGCTGAGATGCTCAGGCAAAGGGGTAGGAGGATTGATATGGTCCTTGCCCATCATCCTTCAGGAAAACCCTTTGCAAACCTTGCAGCGGTGATGAACATGCAGGCAGATATATTATCCCTAATGGGAGTGCCTATTAATGTGGCTGAGAGCCTCACTGAAACGAGGTCTAAGGAGGTGGAGAGAAAGATCATGCCAGCCAATCATGACCGTGCCCGTGATGCTGCAAGGTTATTAAACATACCTTTGGTGAGTCTTCATACGGCTGCAGACAATATGGTTGCCTCTTACTTGCAATGCCTTTTTGATGAGCATAAACCCCTTACCCTTGAGGATGTTATTGATATACTTATGGATATACCGGAGTACAAAGATGCTGCTAAAAACAGTATGGGACCTAAGATACTTATTGGCAGTAAGGGTAGAAAAAGCGGAAAGATTTTTGTTGATATGACCGGCGGAACGAGCGGTTCAAAGGACATCTACGATTCTTTAAGAACTAGTGGTGTTAATACTATAGTGGGCATGCATATCAATGAGGATCATCGCAAAGAGGCAGAAAAACATCATATCAATGTTATAATAGCTGGTCATATTTCAAGCGATAATTTAGGCATGAATCTCCTCCTTGATAGGGTACTGGAGGATAATGTTGTTGAGGTTATTGAGAGTTCTGGCTTTAGAAGATTTAAGAGGTGATGAAAAAGGAAGATATACTCCATGAGATTAAGGAACGAGTTGATATTGTAGATCTGATTTCTGAGTATGTAACCTTAAAAAGGGCAGGTCAGAATTTCAAGGGTCTATGCCCTTTTCATCAAGAGAAAACCCCATCCTTTACGGTAAATCCTTCAAAACAGATATTTTATTGTTTTGGATGCCACAAAGGTGGTGACCAGATAGCGTTTTTGATGGCTCACGAAAGTCTCACCTTTAATGAGGCATTGTCAAAGCTCTGCGAGAGGGCTGGCATAGTGCCTGATTCTTTAAGGAGTGGTTTTAATTATAAAGATGTTCTCTATAAGATAAACAAAGAAGCCGCATCCTTTTATAACAGCCAACTTTTTCAAAATAAGAGGGCACTGGATTATTTTAAATCCAGGTCAATAGGTGAAGAGGTTATAAAGCTCAACGAATTAGGATACAGTCTTTTTCAGAGGGATTCACTGCTGAAGCATCTTACAAATCAAGGCTATGAGCAAAAGGACATATTGAAATCGGGTCTTGTTCATCAAGGTAATGGTGCGCCCTTTGATTTTTTTAGGGATAGAATAATGTTCCCTATAATAGACGCAAACGGCAAATACCTTGCCTTTGGAGGCAGAAGGCTTTCTGAACAGAAGGGTGTTCCTAAGTATATCAACTCTGCTGAGAGCCCTGTCTTTAAAAAGGGTGATACATTATTTGGAATACACAGGGCAAAGGGCGCCATATCTCAAAAGGGTTATTCTATGATAGTTGAAGGTTATATGGATGTTCTTATGTGCCATCAATACGGGTTTCTTAATGTTACAGCCCCTTTAGGCACAGCAATAACAGAGGGTCATCTGAAGAGACTAAAGAAGTATTCCAATAATCTCCTTGTGGTATTTGACGGTGATAGTGCTGGGATCTCAGCTGCAAGACGGACTGTTGAGATTGCCTTTGCCCAGTCAATGAATGTGAAAATAGCCCTTCTGCCTCCCTCTGAGGATCCTGATTCTTTTTTAAGGAAGCATGGTGCCGATGCCTTTTCAGTGGTGTTATCAAAGTCCTTAAGTCCTGTGGCTTTTTATTTTAGACTCTATGGTAAGAATGTAGTGGATTGTGTAAGGAAGATTTTATCGCTATTGTCTCTAAGTGCTGACAAGTTGCAGCGGGAGGCTGTTTTTAGTGAACTTACTGAGAGATCTGGAATGAATGAGTTATCTTTGCGTCAGGAACTTGACAGTATATTGAAATCTAAAGATTTTAGACCTAATACAAAGGATAAACCCCCGAAAATTATAAAGAAAGAGACAAACAGGACTGAGGAATTATTCTTGAAGATCCTTTTGTCTTCACCCTGTAACCTTAGGAGCAAATTAAAGGATGCAGATCTGCAGTGTTTTGAGGACCCTGCAGTTAAAAGATTGCTTGAAAGACTTATTTGCGTGTCTCCTGACATTAATGGGCAGGACCTGCTTGATCTTTTAATGAGTTCTTCTGCCACTGAGGAGAGGGACCTGCTTTTAAGAATCATGGTTGAGGACCCGGTGGAGGATTACAAATCATTGGAGGCGGCTGAGGATTGTTTAAGGAGTATTGTGCTTAAGTCTATTGAAAAGGGTATGAAGGAGGCTACTCAGAGTGGCAATATTGAGCTTATAAACAGGCTTCTTTTGCAGAAGAGACAGTTATCTGCACAGGGTGAGCACAAATAAGTACATTGAGGGCATATAAGTGGGAAATTTAATAAGAGATGAAGAAGACAACCAGGAATATTTCAATGAGTTGCACTATGTAGAGGAAGATATAACCTCTGCAGAGATCTCAGAGGACGATGATTACAATAACAACAGGCACGATAACAATCCTATCAAGAGTTACCTTAAGGGTATTAGCCGAATTCCTCTGCTGAGTAGGGAAGAAGAGGTGGAGATAGCAGTAAAGATAGAAGAGGGGCGACAGATGATTCTTGAAAGCCTCTTTAGCATTCCTGCGGTGATTGATATGTTGATTAAGATGCTTAGGTCTGCGGAAAAGGGAGAGCTCCCGATAGACAGCCTTGTGCAGGATGGAGATGAACTTTCTCCAGAGGATATAATGCTTGAAAGAGAAAAATTTGGCAGTATAGTCCTGAAGCTGCAGAGGCTTAACAATGAGCGCATGAAACTGCTTGAGGGTTCTTACAGTAAAGATGTTGTGAACGATAATCATAGGTTATCGCTCTTAAATAACAGGAAAGAAATCCTTAGCGACATCTTGCAGCTTAATCTTAAGTTTTCAGTTATAAGGGAGCTATACCATAGTATGGAGCTTAAGATTGCGAGGCCCTCTGGAAAGGGAGCTAAGAACAAACCAGAAAAGTCACTATTGATAGAGACTGGCTTGTCTCCTAAGGACCTTAAAGAGGTTATCAAAAGCATCAAGAGCTACGATATAATGCTTGAAAAAGCGAAGGCATCTCTGGTGGAGGCAAATCTTAGGCTTGTAATAAGTATTGCAAAAAGATATATTGGCAAGGGGCTAAGTTTCGGAGATCTCATACAGGAGGGGAACATAGGACTTATGAGGGCTGTTGAGAAGTTTGAATACAAGAGGGGATATAAATTCAGTACCTACGCAACCTGGTGGATAAGACAGTCCATTACCAGGGCTATTGCGGATCAGTCAAGAACCATAAGGATCCCTGTGCATATGATTGAAAATATAAACCGTATAAACAAGGTAATCAAGGAGTATGTCCAGGAATGTGGACAGGAGCCATCAATGGAGGAAGTAGCAAAGAGAGCAAATCTTCCCCTTTCAAAGGTCAAGAGCATAATGAAGATTAGCAGAGAGCCAATCTCTATTGAAACACCGATAGGTTCAGGTGAGGACTCGATGCTTAAGGATTTTATTGAAGACAGGGCAAATCAGTCTCCACTGGATAATGCTATCTCATCAGATCTAAAGGCACAGATAGAAAAGGCGCTTAGTGGTCTTACAATAAAGGAGCAAATGGTAATCAGAAAAAGATTTGGACTTGGTGAGGACCCTCCCCATACCCTTGAAGAGGTAGGACAGGAATTTGATGTTACAAGAGAACGTATCAGACAGATAGAGGCTAAGGCAATAAGAAAACTTAAAAACCCAATAAGGTCAAAGGGACTTAGAGATTTTCTTAATAGGGATTGACATAATAATCCTAATGTTTTAATATTGACGTTTATGGAAAAATTAGGGCCCATAGCTCAGTTGGTAGAGCTACCGGCTCATAACCGGTTGGTCCCAGGTTCGAGTCCTGGTGGGCCCATTATATATCCTAAATTCCACTTTTTGTTCAACGAGCCTGCTTTATTATATGTGAATGATCTTCAAAATATCTTATCAAAGGAACAGCTAAATGAATAACATCCTAAGTATCCTTGTGGACCTTCAGAATATTGACTCAATTATTATTGAAAAGAATAGGATTATCGAAGAATTGCCTCTTAAGCTGGGTAGTTTTCAGAAACCTATAAAAGAGGCTGAGGCGATGCTCAAGAGAGAGGCTGAGACCCTTCAGGTTCAGGAAAGAAAGAAGAGGGAAAAGGAGATTGAGATAGAGGATGCAAAGGAGAGGATAAGGAAGCTTCGCCAAAAGAGTGCAGATATCAAGAACAATAAGGAATATCAAGCAATGTTAAAGGAGATCGATGTTCTTGAAAGGGCTATCTTAAGATTAGAAAATGATATTCTTGATATTATGCAAGATATAGAGGACATAAGGAACAGGGTGCTCTCTGGTGAACAAAAGTTTGCTGCAGAGAATCGTATTCTAAAGGCAGAGCAAGATAGGATTGATAGGGAGATAGAACAGATAAACCTTGAAATAGTCTCCTTGAAGAAAGAGCGGGTAACCCTTGTCAATAAACTGGATGAGGACACTTATCAATGGTATATGGATATACTCAAGAGGACCCGTGGGCTTGCAGTTGTAGAGGCAAGGAACGAGATATGCAAGGGCTGCAACCTCCATATACCCCCTCAACTTTTTGTAGAGCTAAAGAAGGGTGGGGAGATATTAAACTGTCCTCAATGTAGAAGGATACTATATTACAGGGGCGAATCAAAACATGATGCGGATACATCAGAATAGATATTATGTTTTTTCAAGGTTTTTCTTGGTTATTCTATTATTTATAGTAATTTTATCTGGAATCTTGTCTTCCTGTGACAATAGGGAAGCCTCTCTATCTGACAGAGATAAAGTGAAGGTTATAACTACTCTCTTTCCTCTTTATGATTTTGCGCGTCATATTGCAGGAGAGAAAGCCCAGGTAGAGATGCTCATGCCTCCGGGTGTAGAACCCCATAGTTTCGAACCTAAACCTCAGGATATTGCGAGACTTCAGAAAACAGATATTTTAATCTTTACAGGCATCAATATGGAGCCTTGGGTTGAAAAGATCTTAAAAGGATTAGATAACAAAAACCTTATAGTAGTTGATAGCTCTAACGGTCTAAGATTTATACCTGCCCAAGAGGATCATGACCACAAACACACTCATACTGAGGGTGATAAAAGGGATAGTCATGATCACTTTATAGACCCTCATGTATGGCTTGACTTTGATAATGCCCAAAAGATGGCTGACAATATCTTTATCGGTTTATCCAAAAAAGACCCTGGCAATGCAGCTCTGTATAAGAAAAATCTTGAAGATTACAAGGCAAGACTTGTGGAATTAGACAGTAGATACAAGGAAGCATTAAAGGACTGTAAAAAGAGGGTCTTTGTAGGTGGTGGCCATAGGCTTTTTGGGTACATTGCATCAAGATACAATCTCAGGTATCTCTCGGCATACGGTATTTCACCAGACAGCCAGCCCTCAGCAAAGGCTATGGCAAGTCTTACAAGGATGATTAAGGGGGAGGGATTAGGTTATGTGTTTGTTGAAGAATTGATCTCGCCAAAGGTTGCTGAGACCTTATCAAGAGAGACAGGTGCAGGATTGCTTATCCTGAAAGGAGCTCACAATCTTACTGCAGAGGAGTTTACCAGGGGCATAACCTTTATAGATATTATGAATGAAAACCTCAAGAACCTCAAAAAAGGACTCCAATGCCCTTAGAGGTTATAAGGGCAAGTGATTTATCTGTTACCTATAACAGTGTTGCAGCAGTCAAGGATGTAAGTTTCTCGCTTATCAGGGCTGATTTTGTGGGGCTTGTGGGGCCTAATGGTTCAGGAAAATCAACGCTCATAAAGGCTATACTTGGTTTAATTAAACCTTTTAGGGGAGAAGTATTTTTATTTGAAAAAAAATTAGAGCTTTTTCATGAATGGCACAGGGTCGGTTACCTTCCTCAAAGGCTCACCATGATGAATCCCAATTTTCCCTGTACTGTTAGGGAGGTGCTTTCGATGGCAGTGTCTCCTATTGCTTCAAAAAATAAGACAGCCATGATTGAACAGGCATTGGAACAACTTGATATTGGCGACATTGGTCACAAACTTATTGGAGATCTCTCTGGCGGTCAACAACAGAGGGTTTTCATTGCAAGGGCATTGGTAAATAACCCTGAACTTTTGGTGCTTGATGAGCCTACTGCAGCAATAGACCCCGAAACGAGGGATGCCTTTTATAAACTGCTAAGGGAACTAAATATCAATAGGGGTGTAACAATAATACTTGTCACTCATGATACCGGCACAATAGGTGAACACGCTAATAAGCTGCTTTACCTTGATAAAGAGATAATCTTCTATGGCAGTTTTGAGGAATTTTGCAAATCAGAATATATGTCTTCTCTCTTTGGTCCTGCCTCTCAACACATTATTTGTCATAAGCACTAATGGATATTCCTTTATTAGGTGATTTTCTTAGTTATGGTTTTATCAAGAGGGCAATATTGGCTGGCTCTATGATAGGCTTGTTATGCTCTATGTTGGGTGTTGTGCTTGTATTAAGGAGGCTGTCATTGATTGGAGACGGACTGGCACATGTAACCTTTGGGAGCGCAGCGGCGGCATTATTCCTAAGGGCAGACACCTTGGCTGTATCTATCCCAATAGTAACCCTATGCTCAATAAGCATACTGAAACTTATTAAACATGCAGGTATTTATGGAGATGCTGCAATAGGCATTGTCTCGTCAGCGGGAATTGCCTTAGGGGTCCTTTTTGCAAGTTTTGGTGGTGGACTCAATGTGGACCTCTTTAGTTTTCTTTTTGGCAGCATACTGGCAATTAGTGTTGAGGAGGTTTATCTGTCTTTTATAATAGCCTTTATGGCAATAATGTTTTTTTTTGTTTATTACAGAGAGATATTGTCAGTAACCTTTGATGCCGATTTTGCTAAGGTCTCAGGTGTTAATACTGGTTTAGTCAACAATATTATTGCGGTAATAACTGCCGTAACAGTCGTCTTGGCAATGAAGATTGTAGGTATTATGCTGACATCCTCATTGTTGATACTGCCTCCTGTAACAGCCTTTCAATTAGCGAGAAGTTTTAAGGGTGCCATTATAATAGCTACTTTGGTGTCTGTAGTCTCTGTAAATGCCGGTATAGCTCTTTCTTTTATAATGAATATTCCTACTGGTGCATTGACGGTGTTTATTAACCTTGTGTTTTTTGGTTGTGCGATTTTATACAAAAAAAATATGCCCCGACACTGAGAGTGCCGGGGCAGAAGGATGGAAAGGGTCCTAATTACTCTCTCTTGGATACCTGAGGTTTGCAACCATCTTCTGCACCTCCTCAGGCGGTTCTTTTGTCATCTTGGAGACAACATAAGTTATAACAATATTTACAATCATTCCAATGCCTCCAATGCCCTCAGGAGAGATCCCAAACCACCAGTTAGCTGCCACATTTGCTGAGGGATTAACAAACTTGAAGTAAATGATATAGGCAGCAGTCAAAATTATACCGGCAAGCATCCCAGCTATTGCCCCTTCCTTAGTGGTCTTTTTCCAGAATATGCCCATAATAATGATCGGGAAGAAGGAAGATGCAGCTAGACCAAAGGCGAAGGCGACTACCTGTGCAACAAATCCAGGCGGGTTTATGCCAAGATAACCGGCGCACATTATTGCCAATGCCGCTGCTACTCTTGCCCATATTAGCTCTTGCTTTTCTGATATTCTGGGAGCAATGACATTTTTGATTAGGTCATGGGAAATGGCCGATGATATAACAAGCAGCAACCCAGCAGCAGTTGAGAGCGCTGCGGCCAAACCACCAGCTGCAACTAATGCGACAACCCAAGCAGGAAGCTTTGCTATCTCTGGATTTGCGAGCACTATTATATCGTTATCAACATATAGCTCATTTTTACTCTTGTCGTTTAAAGGTGTTTTGACTATTCTTTCGCCAAATTCGCCTCTCGCTGGCTTCCCAGTGCTGTCCTTAGCAAACTCGACCTTGCCCTTAAAGGCGTCTCCCTTGGCATACTGTATCTTGCCGTCTCCATTTTTATCCTTCCAAGCCACTAAGCCTGTTTTTTCCCAGTTTTTGAACCACGAAGGCGCATCGGCATAGGATGTGTTATGAAGGGTCTGTATCATGTTTAGTCTGGCAAAGGAAGCCACTGCAGGGGCAGTTGTATAAAGGATAGCAATAAACAGGAGTGCCCAACCTGCTGATGCCCTTGCCCCTCTTATTGTAGGGGTCGTAAAGAATCTTATGATTATATGTGGAAGTCCTGCTGTGCCTACCATAAGCACGAGGGTAATAAAGAATACATCTATTACACTCTTTGCCCCTCTGCCTGTATATTCAGGGAAGCCCAAGTCTCGATGCACTTGATTTAGTTTGTCTAATAAATAGCCTGCATCGGTATTAAGGAGTTTTGCTCCTGCCTCACTCAAGGAGGCTCCAAAACCAATCTGTGGAATTGGCACATTTGTAAGCATTATTGAAATAAATATTGCGGGTATTAGGTATGCCACTATAAGCACACAATACTGGGCAACCTGAGTATAGGTGATGCCCTTCATCCCTCCAAGAACAGCATAAATAAACACAATAGCCATTCCAATTAATACGCCTAAATTGATGTCAACCTCTAAAAATCTTGAGAATACAACTCCTACGCCGCGCATCTGACCTGCCACATATACAAAGGATACGAATATGGCGCATACAACAGCGACTACGCGGGCGCTCTGAGAGTAATATCTCTCTCCTACGAACATGGGCACTGTATATTTGCCGTATTTTCTGAGATAGGGTGCGAGCAGCATTGCAAGTAATACATACCCTCCTGTCCATCCCATGAGATACATGGCGCCGTCTCTGCCTAAGAAGGATATGAGTCCAGCCATTGATATAAAAGAGGCTGCAGACATCCAGTCAGCTCCGGTTGCCATTCCGTTCAAAACAGGGTGAACCTGTTTTGCTGCCACATAAAACTCGCCGGTGCTTTTTGCCCTTGACCAAATAGCTATTCCTATATAAAGGGTAAAGGACAAGCCGACGATTATCCAAGTCCATGTTAAAATATCCATCTTTTATCTCCCCTCCTTAATTTCTTTTTTATTTTTCATCCACATCATATTTAACATCCAGGTTGTTCATCAGTTTTACATATACTGCAATGAGTATCACAAATATGATCTCAGAGCCCTGATTGGCAAACCAAAAACCGAGGGGAAATCCAAAGACCTTGATGTTGTCAAGTTGATCAGCGAGTATTATCCCAAACAGATAGGACACGATAAACCATATAGAGAGCAATATAACGATATAAGTCAGATTTTCTTTCCAGTAAGATTCCAAGAATTCCTTTGTCTTTTCAGCCATAAGTCCTCCTTTGTTCTTTAATTTTGATTGTTTGTAATGCTGGAATCAGATAATTATGAGGTTTTTGAGAATAATGAAGGATTATTTTTATTCCAAATCACTCTCAGGTCCTCGGGGTTTTCTAAATATTTACAAAGCACCACCTCCCTTATTGAATTAATATTTTTTTCAGGGTTTGCCTATCCTAATAAGCTCAGAGAGTTCAACAACCCCCTTCCGCATAAGTATAGGCATGAACCTTTGAAATACCTGGGCTGTTATAAAGGCGTCACTAACGGCATTATGGATTTCTTGAACAGGCACTCCAAATTCCTTAGCAATTTCAAAAAGACTGGAGGTCAAAAGATCGCTTTGATCTGCAAAGGCATCGTAGCCAAGTCTCTTTTTTTTATACCACCAGTAGAGTTTTAGGGTATCAATGACTGGATTTTGAATAGTAAAACCATAAAGTCTCTTCATCTCCTTATTGATGAAGTCGATGTCTATGGAGACACAGTGCCCTACAATTACCTTGTTTTTACAAAAATCAATGAATTCAGGCAGTATGCGATCAATGGTAGGGCATTCTGAAGCCTCTCCTGGGGTAATGCCATGAATAACTACTGTGTTTGGATTGACGCATGATAGAGGGTCAACAACCCTATAGAAATAGTTGCCAAGCAATATGGTGCCTCCAGACATATTGACGGCGCCTATTGAAAGGATTGTGTCCTTTTTGATCTCCAATCCGGTCAGTTCTGTATCTATAACTACATATTGGGTGTCAATTAGCTTGCTTTTTATATCTATTGACTCGAGGGTCTTTAGATTTCTTAGTGCTTCTGGCTTTATGTGTTTGTCTTTGTAAAATCTTTCAAGAAGTTTATTTTTATAACGGGCAAGGGTATAGGACATCATGACATCCTTCCCAAAAGGTATCGGTTCTCAATCATATCCTGCAATTTAGATATAAGCTGGCATGCCTCTTTGAGGGTCTTTTTTTGGAGATTTGTTAACTCATCAGGGTTTATATAATTGTTAGGCATTGTTCCGTTGGTAATCTGTTTGTACTGATGGTGTATCCTTAACAGAGAGATAAATTCAAAGGCGTATATCATTTCCTCACCGTATTCTCTAACCGTATCGTGGATATTTCTAAGGGCATTTATCCTCTCCATTGTTGAGGTCTCTGATATTCTCTTTTCGAGGCTAAAAAGCCTTACAATATTTATAAAGGGCGCAGTGCATTTGA
Organism: uncultured bacterium; assembly: GCA_937949555.1. GTDB lineage: Bacteria > Nitrospirota > Thermodesulfovibrionia > Thermodesulfovibrionales > Dissulfurispiraceae > DUZI01. The sequence goes on from CALEDV010000001.1 coordinate 18,078, forward strand.
ATTTTAGATTGAATTGATTTTTATGTTCTCCGCTTTTCTCTACTACAAAGGTTCTAAAAAAACTGAGCGGTGGCTTAACATTAACTGTCATCCTTGCCATCTGCATCAGGAACATATCTTGCCCTTTCAGGGCTTCTAATAAATGCCTCTTGAGGGACTCTGCAAGGGTAAAGTCTCCGTGTATGGGTCTAAAATCAAAAAGTATCACCGATGAGAGGATTGCCTCGGGTTTAGGTGTGTTTATCCAGTTGCTGAAATAGCTTTTCCATATAGTTATAGGTTGACGCCACCTCGGGTTGCTTGCCATGTAATTACCGCTGCAGGCAGGGAAACCACATCTAATCAGAGAATCCCTGACATATTCTGAAAATAACGAAAAATAACCCTTTGCCTCCTCATCCTCAGCAAGGGTTTCAGGGTCTGCATAAATGATGGCATTGTCTTGATCAGTCCTAAAGGTTTGTTCCTTCCTCCCTTCACTGCCAAAAACTATCCAACAGTAAGGAAGTGGAGGGGTGCCAAACTTTTTCTCCGCAAGGTCTAATATCTTTTTAACAATACGATCATTGATCTCCGTTATAACCTTAGTGATGTTGTCTGCCTTTGCAGCCTCTTTAATCAGCAGATCGATAATGCTGTTTATTTTGTTGGACAGGGACGCTATTGCTTCAACGGTGTATTGGTTTTCAATATCCCTGGCAATGGTAATTGGTGATGTGCCCTGTAACATCATAAGGTCATGATTGGTTATTATGCCCTTTAGCTTGCCGTCTTCTACTATAAGCAGATGGTGTATGTTGTAACGAATCATCTTGAGCAATGCCTCAAAGCAGTATTCCTTTACATCCGATTTAATCAGAGAAACGCTCATTATAGTGCTTACTGGGTTATCAACATTTAAGCCCTTTGCGACTACTTTTTTTCTTAGGTCTCTATCAGTGATAATTCCTACTGGGACAGCATTTGAGTCTATTAGCACAAGGCTGCTTATTTCATGCCTTGTCATTATCTCTGCAGATTCTTTAATCGATATGTCCTGGAAGGCAGATATTACACCCTTTGTAGCGAGGTTTCCGACAGGTGTAGTGTAGAGCATTGTATCGCTACTGCTTGTGCATAAGCTCTTTACATGCATCTCCTGGAAGGTCTTGTCCAGATATTTTTTAAGAAAGGATTGATGGAAGAAGTCTTTGATATTTGGATGTCGGTTAATGATATGTATCATCTCCCCTTTGCTAATTAGGTAGCAGAGGGTATCTTCTAAAGTTACCACATTAACCCTCGATTTGCCCTCAGTGAAAAGGGTCAGATAACCTATGAGTTCTCCCTCTCCCCTGTAATCGTTGATTATTTCCTCTCCACTTTCAGCCCTTGCATAGACCTTCACGCTGCCCTTTTTAATTATCTTAAGGCTGTCACTGGGTGGCCCATCCTGCTTCAGGATAAAGGTATTTTGGGGATAGAACTCAAGCATGGTTTTCTCGGCAATGGCAATGAGTTCTTCTTCTCTTAAAAATTGAAAGGGTATTACATTTTTTATGAAGCTAACTACATCTTCGGTAATCATAAACAGGCTCCTTTCTGTAGTTTTAATCTACTGCAACAACATCCTGTTTAGGAAAACTTAAGGCTTGCTAGACATGCAATAGTTGTGCCATAACAACATGAAATATAACCTGTTGATTTACTGAAAAATTGCAATGGGTGAGAGTATTATTGTCTTGCTTTGCTGTTACTTAATGTAAGGCAGCATTTAACTAAAGGTAACAAGAGAGGTCAAGGTGGGAGGGGGGTAAGTTACAAACACAGAAGGTCCTATTTAACCGTTTAAGCATAGAGGATGTTTTTTATGATACAATAGGCAATGCCTGGAAGACATTTAGGTTATCTTGATATTGGCGATCCCCTTTACTGTTTGCTTGCTAAAAGAATATTTCCAGACACCTTTTCCCCTTCCTTTCGTGTTTATCAACTGGCATCTAAACAGGTATATAAATATACTGAAGAGAAGAGCAACACCTCAGTAGTATGCAAGTTTTTTGACCCCAAAGATAGCAGCCTTGAGAGGCTTAATAGATTAAAGGGCGAGTTTGATAATCTCGTGAGGATTCGCAGTTTTGGTTTTGATCGCCCACCTTTTTATGTTGTAAAACCTATTACAAAGGAGGAGTCTATTGGGCTTGCAGTGGTGGAAGAATATATCGAGGGGAGGGATTTGGATTATTATCTCAAGAAAGCGGTCTTTCAGGCCGATGAGAGGCTGCTCTATGAAAGGTTGTCACTCCTTAGTTTTTTCCTCTGTGAGATCCACAGGAGAACCCAGACAGATTCAACGGCTGATCAACAACCCTTTATCAATTACCTGTATTGGCTCATAGATTATCTCACTTTTCGTGATGTTATTTCCCGACAGGACATTCATAGTTTTAAACATCAGGTTGACAAGTGGGCTGCAAGCAGTCTCTTATGGGGGCATAGGAATGTGATTATCCATGGTGATGCAACGCCAACAAACTTTATTTTTACCTCCTCCTCAGAGGTGGTCGCCATAGATATGGAGCGTATGCGTTTTGGCGATGCAGCTTACGATATAGGTATGGTGTGTGGTGAGCTAAAACATGCCTTTTTGTGGAGGACAGGTAATCCTTACAGGGCTGAACCCTTTATAAGACATTTCCTTAAGGAATATGTAAGGGATTCTAAGGATCCAAGACAGGAATTCAGAAGGCTTACTGCACGGATACCCTTTTATATGGCTCTTACGGAGTTAAGAATAGCAAGAAATATATATCTTGACTGGGATTATAGAAGGAGGATCGCCTACGAGGCGCGCTCATGCCTTCAAGGGGGATTGAGACATGATTAATGCAGTAATATTTGACCTTTATGGCACCCTAATTGACATAAGGACCGATGAAAAGGCTCCTGAGGTATATTGGACACTTTCAAGATATCTGTCATACCAGGGAGTAAAAATAGGACATGACAGGCTTCAGGAGGCATATTTTGAAGGCATTCAAAGACAAATTGACAGTTCTCAAGAGGCCTTTGCGGAGGTCAATGTGTATGAGATATTCGCATCTATTATGCATAAATATGGCAGGGGTCTTTATAACGAGCAGATCATAGTTGATGTCTGTATGCTATATCGTTCTCTAACTATACGACACTTTACCCTTTTCCCTGAGGTTATTGAAACCCTATCCTATTTACAATCAGAATATCTCCTTGGTCTTGTCTCTGACGCCCAGTGGACATTCACTGAGCCAGAGCTTGCCATGCTCAATTTAGAACAATTCTTTCCTGTGCGTGTTTTGTCTTCTCGTTATGGTTATAAAAAGCCAGACACACGAATGTTCAAAAGGATTCTTGATTCTCTTGGGGTCTCCCCTAAGGAAGCAGTCTATATAGGTGACAATCCTCAAAGAGACCTTATAGGGGCAAAAAACTCTGGAATGGCTTGCATATTATTTAGGAACGAATACCTCTCTCATAACGGCTATGAGGCCGATGCCCTTATGCGTAATTACAGTGAACTCAGGGGAATTCTTAAGAGGTTAAACTCCTAAACCCTTCATTGCAATGAGCCTTAGCATTAAGATTATACTCTGCTGTGCCTTGACCCTCATCGAATTTGAGCAAAACAGATCTAAGGAGTTCATAGGTGTTGAGAGCCTTGACTCTTTAACCTATCTCCGTTACATATCCCCTCTATATGTAGAGCAATCCTGTTTGAGTTGCCATAAGGAACAGGGATACAAGATTGGAGATCTTAGAGGCGCCATAAGCATAAGGATTCCCATTGAAAAAAACCTAAAGGGAAAATCTCTGGATCGGGTCTTACAATATGTAAAAGTATCATCGATCTGCATAAAGGGATTATCGGTTGTAGAGATCCTCAGGACGGTTCTAAGGGTGCTTGCATATATTTCACCTTACCACTAATAGGCTGATTTTAAGGGCTAATCATTTTTAAAGGTTAATAATCATTGAGAATCTGGGACATAGAACCTGAGAAACTCTGTAGAAGCCATCTTCTTGGAGAGCACAGAGAACTTCATGCCCTTTGGATAGTGATTACTAAACAGAAAAAGGGCTATTGCAACCATCCTGAGACCCTCAGATGGCAGGGCAAACTTAAGGCATTGTACAAACGTCATGAAATGCTTGTTCAGGAGATCACAAGAAGGGGTTATGTTCATAGAAGTCCCTTGGCTTTAGAGGAAGCCTATGGAGAGGAGGTTCAGGATGTTTTATTAAACACCCTTGAGGAGCAAATAATTATACTCCGCCACAAGGGTTGTGACTGTAAGGTATAGAAACTAAAGCCTTATACCTGCCTCCTTTGCCCGCTTATTTAAAAGTTCAAGACCTGCAGATTGTGAGGTGTTTTGCTGTGTGACCCATTCACATAGTTTACTAAGCGCCTTCCCCTTATGAATTGCCTCAAGGGCGTCATCAATGCCCTCTCTGATTGACCTTTTTGCGCCTGATATATACAAAATAGCCCCTGCATTAAGGGCAGTAAAGTCTATACAGGGTTGAAATCCTTTTCCTGCTATAACGGTAATAAATCGCCTGCTTTCCTCTTGGCAGTTGTCAAGGGCTGCAATGTCATGATAACTATAATCCTTCAAGGCAAAATCAGAGGGCGATATTTGGTATTGTTCAATATGGTTGTTGTTGAATTCCACTACCTTTGTATTGCCACAGAGGGATATTTCATCCATGCCTTTATTGGTTGCTTTGTCCCTTCCATGAACTACCATAGCCCTTTTATATCCAATTATTTTCATGGTCTCTGCAACCTTATTTAAAAGACCCTCAGCATATACACCCCTCAGACCCATTGATGGTCTACAGGGATTAGCAAGGGATGCTGCGATGTTTAAGGTAGTTCCAAATCTAATCTGGCTGAGGATTCTTCCAAGCGCTCCTGGATGTACCTTTGGGCTCATGCCGTTAAACAGGCCTATTCCCGCAGTTTTTATGCTCCTTCCAACGGTGTTGATGTCGCATTCCACATCAATGCCCATTGATTCAAGTATATCTACTGTACCATGTTTGGATGTAATCGCCCTTGCCCCATGTCTTGCCATTTTGACACCACAGGCTGAGGCAACAATTGCAGAGGCGCTGGATACATTAAAGGTCTTTAGTTCATCCATACCTGTTCCAGAGTTTTCAAATAATCCCTCCGATGCAATATCCTCAAGGTGCAGGGTATCAAACTCATCAATGGCTTGCCATGCTCCAGCCAATTCCTCTACCGTCTCACCCTTTGAAACTAATGCAGCAAGAAATGCACCCTGCTGGAGATCTGGCTGCCTATTGAGAAGGGTCTCTTTGAACATCTCGTAGGTCTCCTGCAGAGAGAGATTGCCCTTGTTGATAATCCTTTGGATGATAGAACCGTAGTTTTTTAAATCAGAAAGATCCATGCTTTGCCTCCTGTTTTGTTATTTGTTTGGATATAGGTGAATCTTTAAGCACTGTCTGTTTTCAACTTTCTGTAGGGCTTCTTTGAGATCCCACAAAGACATCCTGTGTGATATCAGGTCAGATACTATGATAGCCCTGTCTTTGATCATCCTGATTGCCTCTATACTGTGTCTCATACTGCAGCCATAAGCGCCTGTAATGGTTTGTTCAAGGTAGTGCAGCCTATTGAGGTCTATCTTCTGCAATGAGTATTCAGGTAGTAATCCTGAGAATACAATTAGCCTGCCCCTCGGTTTTAGACAACAAAGGGCCTGTTGATAGGCATCCTGATTGCCTACGGCTACAACAGCTACATCATAGCACATTGTGTTTGGGGAAGAGGGCAATGCATCAACAAATCTTGCCCTTCTTGATAGGTCAGGTTCAATAATCTGAGGGATTGCCTTTAGTGCATTAGATGCCCTGTACAGCAGACTGCCTGCAGGTCCAGCGCCCCATATACCAATCTTATCGGATGACTTGACCTGTGCAAGCTCTAAGGCATTGAGACAGCAAGATAGGGGTTCAGCAAAGAGCGCCTCCTCATCGGATAAATCATTGGGAATCTCTAAAAGACAGTCGGTAGGGGCTATCACATATTCTGCAAAACCTCCATCTCTGTGAAAGCCCATGATAGTCATACCCCTGCAAAGATTCTCTGCGCCTATATTACAACTGTCGCATTTATGGCAACTTGTTCCAGGGTATATATAAACCCTTTTCCCTATAAGGGATGAGTTTCTACCCTTTTGGTCGATGACCGTGCCTACAACTTCTTCTCCAGGTACCCTGGGAAGGGTTAGGTCTCTGTGTCCATGTCTTATTATCTTCAGATCGGTTCTACAAAGTCCTGTTATTGCAACCTTTATGAGGGCTTCATTGTCTTTTAGCTCAGGAATTTGGATGTCCTTAATAACAAAATCACCGATATTTTCTACAACTATTGCCTTCATATGTTGGGCTTTATAGCTCCTTTGATTCCTCCTTGTATAAAACTAAAGGGGCACAAAATCTTTGCACCAATAAAAAAGGGCTTTCATGGTCTTGCCATGAAAACCCTTTGCCATCAAGTCTTCAGTTGTTTAGGTATATAACAGGTCTTCTGACTTCTGGATCAGCCCTCTGAGTCTGCCTTCCCACTTAGTTTGGTGATTATCTAAGCAGTGGCTTATTTTGACTCTCAGTCCCCAGTTACAGCGGCGGGTCCGTTACGGATTTTCACCGTATTCCGAGATGCCATATACTTTGTGCAATATATTATCAAAATAAAATTAAATATGCAAAGGGGAGATTATTAAAAAATCTTATAGTTAAATTTGTAACCGAACTTTGAGCAAATATCCTTAATTGGATCCCTGAAACTATTAAAGTCAAACTTGTAATTGTATTTTTTATCGAATAATCTTGACTGTTCCTCAATTGCAATAAGGGACTCATTCATGGATAGAATGATGTTTAGTGAGATATTAAGTTTTTGGGGATTTTATTATTTCTGCTGCTTTTTAAAAGGGCTAAGGATTGAGCCTACTCCTAAGGGTATTGCGTGATATACCAAGCATCTTGGCAGCCTGCACCTGATTGCCTTCAGTTTGTTCAAGGGCGTTCTTTATCATCTCTCTTTCAATAAGATTTAGTATATCCTGAAGATTGATATGATTGTTGCATTGAAAGATGACTTTAGCTAATCTTTCAATATCCTTTTTTATACATTGGTAGGTTGATTTGTCCTTCGTAACAAGATCAAGACATTCCGTTGTAATAAGGGTGTCTCTGCAATTTATAATTGCCTTTTGTATAGTGTTTTCCAGCTCCCTGACATTGCCATGCCATTGGTGATTAATTAGGCTTTCCATTGCATCAGGAGTTATGCCGATGATATGTTTATCAAATCTTTTGCAGAATTTGGCTATAAAATATGAAACCAATGAATCGATATCGGATAGCCTCTCCCTTAAGGGGGGTAGCTTGACAGTTATTACATTGAGTCTGTAATAGAGGTCCTCCCTAAATCTGCCAGTCTTTACCAAATCTTCAAGGTTCTTGTTCGTAGCGGTAATAAGCCTCACATCGGTTTTAAGGGTCTCATTGCCCCCAAGCCTCTCAAAGGTGCCGTCTTGGAGCGCCCTCAGGATCTTTGCCTGGATGCCTAAGGACATGTCACCTATCTCATCAAGAAACAATGTGCCGCGATCGCATCTTTCCAACTTGCCAATCTTCTTTAGTTCTGCCCCAGTGAAGGCGCCTCTTTCATGCCCAAATAGTTCTGACTCAAGAAGTGAGTCAGGAATGGCAGCACAATTTATAGCAAGAAAGGGCATAGATGACCTCTTGCTGTAGTGGTATATTGCCCTTGCAATCAACTCCTTGCCAGTGCCGCTTTCACCTCTTATGAGCACAGTTGCATCCGTTGGCGCTACCCTGCCAATGGTCTTATATATCTCAAGCATCTGTGGGCTTTTGCCAATGATCCTGTCGCCTGGATAATTATAGTCTCTATCACCAAAGCTTACCACTTCAGAGGTAAATTCTTTTATCCTAAGGATATCCTTTATTATCCTGAGAAGTTCATCATTGTCTAAGGGTTTAGTAAGGTAGTCGTAGGCGCCTAATTTTATTGCCTCAATGGCCTTTTCAGTGGTTGTAAAGGCAGTCATCATGATCGTCTGGGTCTTTATGTTTTCATCCCTTATAGTCTTTAACACATCTAAGCCGTCCATTTCAGACATACGCAAATCTATCAGTGCAATATCAATCTTTATCTCTCTTAGCAGTTTAAGGGCGTCCTTCCCATTAAGCGCCGTTGATATGCTAAAGCCCTGTGACTCAAGAAACCTCTTGAGGGAGTAACAGATGGCAGGCTGATCATCTACTATAAGTATAGTGTTCATGTTTTATTGGCTGCTGGCAGTGTAATAGAAAATGTGGTTTCCCCAACATCACTCTTACATTGTAACTGTCCCTTATGCATCCTGATTATATTATAGGATATTGACAATCCAAGTCCTGTGCCATCTTTCTTGGTAGTAAAGAAGGGGTCAAAGATCTTCTCCTGTATTTCTGCAGGAATCCCTATGCCTGTGTCTGAGATATCAATGATTATATATTCTCCCCTTTGTGAGGTCTGCACCCTAAGTTTGCCTCCCTCAGGCATTGCCTCTACAGCATTTAAGAGTATATTGAATATTGCCTGCTTCAACATTGGTCTGTCGCCTGAAAGCGGAGGTGTCTTGGACAACTCTATCTGCAGGCTTATACCTTGCTCCTTTATTTGAAACTCGATAAGTTCAAGTATATCCTTAATGATAGCGTTAACATAGATGTCGCTATAGTTTAAGGTATCATTTCTTGCAAAACCAATAAACTTGGTTACCACATCATCAATCTGCTCTACTGAGGATAGCACGATATCCACATCCTGCCTTGTTATCTGGGGATTGTCTCTAAAGGCCTGAAAGAGTGTCTTGATTGGCATAAGCGGATTCTTTATCTCATGGGCAAGCCCCCCTGAGAGCCTGCCAAGGGCAGTTAATTTTTCTGTTCTGAGCATCTGTTTGTAGGACTCTTCGGTTCGCTCCTTGTAAAGAAGCAATTCCTTGGAGAGATTGTTAAAGGTATCAGCAAGCCTTCCAACCTCATCCCTTGAGCTAATCTGAACCTGTCTTCCAAAGTCGCCTCGTGAAAGATTATCAGTAAACTCGTTGAGCTGCTCTAAAGGTTTGGTTATCATACGACTTAGGACAAAGGACAATAGGGCGCCAGCAATTATGACTGAGGCAGTCAGTAAAATCATATAATTTCTGATGCTATTTAAGGTCTTAATCATTCTGTCTTCCTTAATGCCTATGTGAAGCTCTGCGGGCATTCCTGCGAATATCCTAACGGCAATATCAGTGATATTACCTTCCTCAGTGTTCAAAAGCTGAACCGATTTTGTAGAGTCCTTTGCAATAGGATTCCAGTTTAACATCTCCTTTGGATGTCCCTCTTTAAAGGTGTGAGCAAAGAGTTTGCCGTTAAGATCAGTGATGAAGATGTATCTGAGGTCTCGTTCTTTGTTTATAAATTCTGAAATGACCTCCGATGCATTGTAATAGTCCTCATAAAGCAATAGTTCTGAGATCCTGTCAGATAGGTTAGTGGCAATTGACTCGCCTTGGATTAGTCCTTCGGAGCGCATTGCATTTATGGTGATGCTTCTTATTATAAAGGCTGTAAGCATACTCATGGTAATAATGATTACAATATTTAAAAGGGCTATCTTTTGCCAAAGTCTCATAGTTCGTAAGCGCAGTGATGCTCAAGTGCAGGAGTTGAGAGGTCAATCAACCCTAACACCTTTAGGTTCATATTGTAAGCCCTCCAATCTAAAATCATTGTCATCTGTAAGGAACAGGCATATTCTTTAATTTGAACTCATTATGCCGTATCTCTTTATCAATCCCCTTACCTCATTTAGCTGCTCCTGTTGAAGGGGGGCAAACCCCATTGGCATCTCGGTCTTGTGCCAATCGTAGAGGAGGTCTTTGTGTTTGCCTTGTGGTGAAAACTCTAATAGGGCCTTTTTTATCTGACCTATTATATGCCCTGGTATGTCACCTCTGCTACAGATAAGGCTACTTGGATAGGGTTTAGATACCGATAGTATCTTTATCCTGCTCTCCTTCTCAAGACGGTATGCCATGTTATCCTGAAGAGCGCCAGCGTCATAGTTGCCATTGATTACTGCCTTAGCGGTGTTAGCATGAGAGCCCGTATAGGTATATCTACTGAAATCTTTTAAGGTTATCCCTGCATCTTCAAGCATCTTCCTTGGAATTATATGTCCCTGTGTTGAAAGCCTATCACCAAAGGCAAAGGATTTACCCTTGATATCACTCAAGCTATTGATAGTGCTGTTGAGTGATGTAAATATAACGGCCTTATACTCAGGTTTTGAATCTCCGTTTAGTCCAATTACAAGACACTTTGCCCTATATTTATCCATAGCAATAATAGCGCTAACAGGACCAAGGGCAGCGAAGTCTATCTGCCCGTTGCCAAACTTTTCAAGATTGCTCTCATAGTGCATACTGAGTTTTAATAAAAAAACAAGTCCTGTATGGTCAGAAAGGTATTTTAAGAAGGGGAGGTATATCTTTACATCGTCCTTTGCAGCAAGCCTGAGGTCAAAACCGAAATAATACTTCTTTGGGATTTGATCCTGTTCATTGGTAACAGTAAACGACTTCTGCTCTGAAGGTTTAAGGGAGACCTTTTTAGATGCCTCTTGCTCTGTGCAACCAGAGAGTAATACCAAGAGGTAAATAGCCAGATAAAGGCTCTTGAGCATGTGCGTCAGTATTCAGTAATCCCTCTGAGTATATAACCTGCCCCTCTATAAAAGTCCTGATTAGACCCCTCAATCACAAGGGCAGCAAACTGTGGCACCCACTTTGTAAAGTGTTCCTGAAAAAAACGGTTATATATGGATTCAAGTCTCCTGTATTGCTCTGGCTCTGAGTTGTTAAGCAACCTATCGGTAAGATAATAAAGGAACTCAATCTCGATACCAATCTGATCCTCTGGCGTCCTATATAGGTTTTGCACCGATAGCCCTGCCTGCAGATAGAGCTTTCTGACCTCTAAGGTCTCATCGGTCATGAGTGCCCTGTTATCAGATAAATAGTAGGATGCAAAGGGCACTGCCACAGGCGATTTAGGACCTATAAAAAGCCTGGCATATTCCTCGGCAAGCTGCTCTATCCATGTGTCCAGACTACCTTGATGGGCATTGATAGTGTCGGCTATTAACCTCAAACCCTTTAAGACCTCATCCTGCTCGTCAGCTACAGACAGTTTTATTTGCGACAACTCGTTAATAAATTCTATTGATGGCTCTGTAAGGTAAAGCCGTCTCAATAAGTCGTATAACATATTTAGCTCTTGAAGCCTTTCTTGCATAGTGACCTCTTGTCAGTTTATTTAGGAAAAGACTGCGGCTGAATTTTATCAGCCGCAGCAATTAACAAGCAAATGGGTGAGTAGAATAGCTATGCCTTTTTGATCCTGATCATCATGTCTGCATAGGCGCTCTGTCCCATTATTGGACTAAGGGCATTGGGGTCCATGAGGTTGTTGCAGTCGGGTGTATAGTCTTTGCTCTTGTAAGCAACGCCTAATCCTGGGCTAAACCTACCGCCTGAGCCAAAGGCAATCTTTACAACGCCAGGCCTTATGCCCCCAGAGGCAAAGACCTTGCCCTTTGTAGACTTTCCAAGGGGATTTTCTACAATTACGAGATCACCTGTTTTAATGCCCAACCTCTTTGCATCATCACTGTTCATCCATATGGTGCCTACAGAGAAGGTGTTT
>CALEDV010000002.1 GCA_937949555.1 uncultured bacterium
ACTAAGGAGACAATCTCTTCCTGCCCTTGGCCCTTCTCCTACTTAAGACCTTCCTGCCTGATTTTGAAGATGCCCTTTCAAGATACCCATGTGTCCTTTTTCTCTTTAGTTTGTGTGGATGATAAGTTGTGTAAGCCCCGCCCATTTCATGCCTCCTGAAAAAAGATGAATTGAGATTATAGTGTCTTAAAAACTACAAAGTCAACCTATTATTTATTAGTGTATTTAATGCACAATAGTTGCCATGGATAACAGACATGATTTACTAATAAATGAACTTGCCTCTGCTTGCGGTATAATCCATGAGTACTGGGATATCTTTGGCAACAGGCACACTGCCTCCTTGGAATCCAAGAAAAGGGTGCTTCAGGCAATGGGTCTTGATTGCTCTTCTGAGGATTCAATGGGCAGGCAGATTGAAGAGCTCAAGGTCCTCAGGTGGAGTAGACTCCTTCAACCCGTGTATGTCGCTACAGTCAATGAATTACCTTTAAAGATACCTGTAAGCATCCAGATTGATGGTGAAGGGCAAGGGGCGATAAACCTGTGCTGGTCAATCTGCCCTAAGGGAAATAACAAGGAGCCCTACAGAGAAGAAATCAATAACCCCTCAATAGTTGAAGAGAACAGCATCTCAGGCAAAAGATACATAAAGACCCTGTTCACCCTGTCAAACACCCCTGAGGGACACCCATTGTCTTTTGGCTACTATGACCTGAAGGTAACTGTAACTATAGGCAAAAAAAGACAAGGGGCAACAAGCAGGGTTATCATTACCCCAACTCAATGTTATATAGACCCAACTCATTGGGGAGGAAAGGATCTTTGGGGACTGTCAATCAATCTCTACTCCCTTCGTTCAGCAAACAACTGGGGTGTAGGGGACCTCACTGACCTTGCTCGTTGTGTTAAGGAGATATACAAGCTGGGAGGGGCCTTTGTAGGCATAAACCCACTTCACGCTATAACCAATCAGCCTCCCTATGGTATAAGCCCTTACTCACCAATTAGCAGGCTGTTTATGAACTTTATCTATCTCGATTTAAACAAGGTAGAAGGCTTCCACAGATTGCCTATGTCTGAAGATATGCAGCAAAAGATAGAGCTGCTAAGAGGACGCAAGCTCATAGATTACAAGGCAGTTGCAGAGCTCAAGATCGAGGTGTTGGAAAGGCTCTTTGAAGACTTCTATAAAAACCACATCAAAAAGGAGTCGAAAGAGGCGGCCATTTTTAGAGACTATATTGAAGAGCAAGGAGAGAAACTGCAACTCTTTGCCCTGTATTGTGCCCTTGCAGAGGATCAGGGCAAAAAGGCATCCAAAGACCCCCTTTACTCATGGCGCAATTGGGATAAATCCTATCACAGGATTGACTCTAAGGAGACCATAACCTTCAAGGAGAGACACAAAGAGAGGGTGCTCTTTTACTGTTATGTTCAATGGCAGATAGAGCGCCAACTTGTAGATGTCTATGAAGAGTCAAAACCCATGGGTATAGGCATCTATAATGACCTTGCAGTGGGATCCATAAGAGATGGCTTCGACGAATGGCTTTATCAGGGCCTATTCGCCTCAAAGGCTAATGCTGGCGCCCCCCCCGATGACTTCAACCCTGCAGGGCAAGACTGGGGATTCCCCCCCTTTAATCCCCTTGCCCTCAGGGAGAATGCCTACGAACCTTTTATAGAGTGCCTACGTAGCAACATGAGATATGCAGGGGCACTGAGGATAGACCATGCCCTTGGTCTCTTCAGGATGTTCTGGATACCCTCAGGCAGCAAGCCATCAGAAGGGGTATATGTTCAGTACCCTTGGGAAGATATGCTCAAGATCATCGCCTTAGAAAGCCACTTAAACAGGACTGTCGTCATTGCCGAAGACCTTGGGACTATTACAGATCAGGCAAGGGATGCCTTGAGACGATTCCAGATGTTGTCCTATAAACTCCTTTACTTCCAGAGGAACTATCCAGACCCATCCTTTACAATGCCTGAACACTATCCTGACCATGCCCTCTGCACCGTCACTACCCATGACCTGCCAACATTGAGTGGTTTCTGGGCAGGCAGAGACATTGAATTGAGGAATCAGCTATCATTGTTTAGTTCCCGAGAAAACTACATCGCTACCTTAAAAGATAGAGAGCGAGACAGGCATCTACTGATTGATGCACTTATTGCCAAAGGTATACTCCCCAAGGGACATCCAGTTCCTCAAGACATGAACACTGAGCTAATGACGGCAATATACGAGTTTCTTGCCCTATCAAGGTCAAAACTACTTGCCCTCAGCCTTGATGACCTTATGGGCACGATGGATCAGCAAAACATGCCCGGCACTGTTGAGGAATATCCTTGCTGGATACAGAAGACACCTTTGTTAATCGAGGATTTCCTCAGGTCTGAGGTTATGTTAAGGATGAGTCTTATGCTCAAGAGATATAGATAGTTTCCCTATTAAGGACTTAGTCAAAACTCACAAAAAGGAGGTATTAGAATGTTTGCAGGGGCCTACATAACAAAAAACACCATGGCAATGATAATGGCAGGCGGCAAGGGTGAGAGACTTAACCCCATTACAGCCCACAAATCTAAACCTGCCGTGCCCTTTGGGGGGAAATATAAGATCATCGACTTCGTGCTGAGCAATGTCTTTAACTCTGGCATCCGCAAGGTATATGTGCTCACCCAATATCAGGCATACACCCTTAACAAACACATCAAGGCCTCCTGGTCCAAATGGACTGGCCTGAATGAGTTTATTGACACCCTGTCGCCTGAGACAAAGGCAACCGGTGAGCAGTGGTACTTAGGCACCGCCGACGCAATATACCAAAATATTGAGCTCATAAAGAACTCAAGCACTGAGATGATCGCTATATTCGGTGGTGACCATATCTATAAGATGGACATCTCACAGATGTTGAGTTACCACAAGATGAACAAGGCAGATATCACCATTGCCGCCCTTGAGGTCTCCATAGATGAGGCAAGACGCTTCGGCATACTCTCAGTTGATGAAGACTTCAGGGTCAAGTCCTTTGTGGAAAAACCACAGCAACCGCCTGTAATACCTGGTCGAAGCACCTGTTTTGCCTCAATGGGCAACTATGTGTTTACAAGGAAAAAACTGATCTCTGTCCTTGAGGAAGGTAAGAGTAGGTTCTCAGACCTCGATTTTGGCAAACATGTAATCCCCATGATGGTAGAAAAGGGAGATAGGGTCTTTGCCTATAATTTTTACGACAACTGTGTCCCTCAGATGACGCCCAATGAACGGGGATACTGGATGGATGTTGGGACCATTGATTCCTACTATGATGCAAATATGGATTTGATCTCTGTCAGCCCACGATTGAACTTATACAACTATGACTGGCCGATCCTAACCAACCAAGGCAATCTCCCACCAGCCAAGACCGTATTTGACGATGATTTTAGACGGGGCATAAACATTGACTCCCTCGTCTGCGGTGGCTGCATAACAAGTGGTGGGGTCGTAAGACGCTCCATATTAGGCCCATCCTCAAGGGTAAACAGCTATAGCCTTGTAGAAGACTCTATCTTGTTTGAGAATGTAGATATAGGTAGGCATTGCAAGATAAAAAAGACCATCATAGATGAAGGGGTTGCAGTCCCTGAGGGGACAATCATAGGCTATAACATCGAAGAAGACAGGGCAAGGGGCTTTAAGGTAACAGACTCAGGTATAAGGGTGGTAACTAAAGATAACTTTGCATGAGGGCCTTTGTTGCTATACACTTAGAGCATTCTATACTCCTTAGCATCTCTGGGTTCATAAAAGAACTATCCAGTAAATACAGGTCGGTGCGATGGACAAGACCAGAGAACTTACACCTTACCCTCAAGTTCTTAGGGGAGGTGCAAGACAGTAAGGCCTACGAGCTGGCTGATAAATTGAGAGAGGCCCTGCCAAGGCATGAGGTCTTTACACTATCATTAAAGGGCACAGGAGGCTTTCCGGGCCTTGACAAACCTCGCGTGCTATGGATTGGCATAGAGCCCTCAGAGGCCTTACAAAGGCTCTATACCACTGTGCAAGGGGTCTGTAGTGCTAAGGGTTTCATGGCTGACGATAAGGACTTTAGGGCACACTTGACCATTGGCAGGGTAAAATCAACACCTGAGGCAGACCTTATATCTACCCTCATCAAATACAAAAACCACCCCTGGGGCAAGGGCACTGTCAATGCCGTTGCCTTGATGAAGAGCACCTTACGACCTGAAGGCCCTATATACTCCTCAATCGCTCAGATAGCACTTTCATTGCCTATAGACCGTTAAACTCGTAATCTTTGCCCTAACCCTGTAGTCTCTGTATTCAATCAACATCTCAGACTGATACCAGTCGGTGGGTCTCTTTGGGGGGCCCTCAGGGTATAGCTGAGAGGGCACAGAATAGGCAATGTTAATAATCTCCCCATTGGCAAGGGTCACCCTCTGGTTTATAGGCAGCATAGTCTTCTTATCAATAACCACTTCCCTCCCAATTCCCCTTAGTATATAAGCCCCTTCTGTCTCAAAGGTCTCATCGTACTCTGAATTCCACCAGAAGATACTACTCTTTAGCCCCTCTATGAGCATCTCAGCCTTGGCCTTCCCTATCTTGAGGGTTCCCTTTACAATGCCATCTTTCTGCACAATCTCACCGGCAGGAAGGCCCATGTAATAGAACCTAAGGACCATATCCTCCTTGTCTGCCTTTACAAACATATCGCCATTCATTAGGGCATCTCCTCTCTCGTACTGCACCTCCAGAGCCGACTCAATAGAGGCAACCTCTTTAAGCTCATCAATCAACATCCTGAGGTCGTATCCTCTGTAATCTGGGGTCAGCACCTGCCTCTTTGCACATCCCTGTAGACCAAGCATACATATAATAAACAAAAACAAATACAGCGATGAGTTAATCCGATATTGCATCAATAACCTCTTTTATATTTTTTATGCCCCTTAGCTCCATCCCCTCAGTGTACTTTACCCTATCTCTATTGCCAATGGGCATAAAGGCCCTTTTAAATCCGACCTTTGAGGCCTCCTTGACCCTTGCCTCAGCATGAGAGACCGCCCTAACCTCCCCAGACAAACCGACCTCACCAAAAAACACCGCATCCCTCGACAGGGGTATATCCTTAAAGGAACTGGCAAGGGCAGCCACAAGACCGAGGTCTGCAGCAGGTTCAGGCACCTTCATGCCCCCGGCTACATTCACAAATACATCCATAGCACCAAAGTGCATGCCACCCTTTTTATCAAGGACAGCCAGAAGTATATTGGTCCTGTTAGGGTCAATCCCCATTGTAGTCCTGCGGGGCATGCCAAAGGGCGTTGGAGAGACCAAGGCCTGTATCTCCACAAGCAGGGGTCTAGTCCCTCTCATGGTAGGCACTACTGCCGAACCAGAGGCTTCAAGGGGTCTCTCTGACAGCAGTATCTCTGAGGGGTTCTCAACCTCTCTAAGGCCTTCCTCAGTCATCTCAAAGATACCTATCTCGTTTGTAGAACCAAACCTGTTTTTGATCGTCCTTAGTATCCTGTAGGTATGACTCGAGTCGCCTTCAAAATACAGCACCGTATCCACAATATGCTCCAGGACCCTCGGTCCAGCAATGGCGCCTTCTTTTGTTACATGACCTATAATGAAAACAGGTATACCCTGCCTCTTGGCAAAAAACATGAGCTTTGACGCCGACTCCCTGACCTGTCCAACAGAACCTGGGGCAGAGAGGATGTCCTCGGTATAGACCGTCTGGATAGAATCTATCACCAATATTGAGGGCTTTAAAGTAAGGGCATTCTTTATGATAGTCTCAATAAGGGTCTCTGAGAATATCACAATATCCCTTGAAGATATACCAAGCCTCTGGGCCCTCAACTTTATCTGACCAGGCGACTCCTCACCTGATACATAAAGGGTCTTTCCATATCTCAAGGCAAGATTGTTTAACGACTGGATCACGAGGGTTGACTTACCAATACCAGGGTCACCACCAATCAGCATCACAGCCCCCGGCACAATACCACCACCAAGCACCCGATCAAGTTCTGTAATGCCCGTAAGCATCCTTAAATGGGAATCTGCCTTTATGTCGGGGAGTAAGATGGGGTCTGAAAGGCTAAAAGAGGCGAGCTTCTTATGGTCGGTCTGTGTCTCCTCAGCAAAGCTGTTCCATGCAGAGCACTCTGGGCACTTACCAAGCCACCTTGGACTCGCATATCCACAGACCTGACATAGGAAGGTAGTTTTGACCTTTGCCATCTTGGGAGATTTTAACACATCTGAAGGCCACTTTATGACCTCATAATCCTTACCCTAAACTGCCGTTAGGAAATTTATAATGTAAAAAGAGGACACTTCCCATATTATTCTCTCAAAATAATATAGGAAGTGTCCTCTTTTTAATCATCCCTTTGGGGGAATACATCTGCATGGTTTTTTAGGGTATATGAGGTCTTACAAAGAGCTGTCGCCATAAAGCCCTTTTCGGCATATCCCCCTTTTTTCTATTGGCAATTTTGGGTTCAAGCCTTAACTTGACACCAATAAATAAATTTGCTACTATTTGGCAGCTATGGCACAGACAAAGGCAATAGAGCTACTATACAACCTTGAAGAGAAGGTTGGTAAATAAGAGGGGCGGAAGATTGTAGAGGCCTTTGCGGAGGGATTAGATTCTATAGAGGAGAGGGCAGAGGCCCTGGCCATACAGAAGAAGCTTGAGCTCAAAGATGAGCTCACAAAGGAGCTCGCCTCAAAGGCAGATATATTCCTTGTCCGTCAGGAGATGCAGACTATCAAGGCAGGGCTTGAAGGCAAGATTGATCTTGTCCGTCAAGAGATGCAGACTGTTAAGACGGAGCTTGAAGGCAAGATAGCCAAATTAGACCAAAAATTCAATTTTATGATCGTTCTCATGATAATAGCCCTTACATTGATGAACCCAGTGGCTGCAGAGTTGATAAAGAAGGTCTTGAGGATATAATTATCGGGGACTAACTGAGGGAGGGGTCAGGTCTTGACAGGAGGTTGAAATTTGTAAGAGAGCAGGTACTGATGACAGCGACAGCACAGAATATTAAGAGGATGATTAGACTATTAACAAGGGGATATCTCAGTGACGGGGCAATTGCAATTCACCGACTGCTGATTCCATCTTTAATAAATGGTTTTTTGAGGTTATTTACTCCGATATCTTTTAATATCAGAAAAATCCAGTTTACTGGTAAGGTTTGTTTAGTGGAAACTTAGTTTTTCAACAGGCTGTCAAGACCTGGCCCCTCCTCCATTCCAAAGATATGTTACTATTACAGACAGTGCTTGTGACAAAACACATTTAGACCTTTATGTTTAAACACCACAAAATCCCTATAAATAAGATAGACACTGAGGCCCTTATTGTTCCTCTGTTTAAAGATAAGCAAGGGCATCTATCTGAACATGCTGCCTTCAATGACCTGTGGCCAACCATTAAACTGCTATGGGATTCAGGTGAATTTACCGGCAAAGAAGGGGACCTGTCGCTGGTACACCTCCCCAATATGCCCTTTAAACGCCTTATCTTAATAGGACTGGGGGATTATAACGACTTTCAGGGCAAAGGGCCACAGCCATCATCAGATATACAATTTCCCTTCACAGCCCAAGAAAGACTAAGGATAGCAGGTGGTAAGTCTCTAAAGTTTGCACTTGATAAAGGCATTGAAAGGGTCTGTGTTTATGCCGACACCCTCAAAGATATTGGGCATTTTAGATACCCAGCCCTCTACTACCTCCTTGAGGGTGGACTCCTTGCTACTTACAGCTTAAGTAGCTTTAAAGGCAATCCTGAGCCTACAAAGGAGTTCAAAGAGATTGCCATATTAGATCCTAAGGCAGGTTCTTTTGTTGATTTCCTATCTAACACCATAAGGTCATCAAGACTTGCCAGAGACCTCATCAATAGCCCTTCAAACCATGTTACCCCTACCTTCCTGCTTGAAAAGGCAAAGGAGATCAAATCAAGACGTCTAAGGGTCCGCTGTCTATCAGAGAAGGAACTTCAAAGGGAGGGGCTCAATGGTGTCTTAGCCGTAGCAAAGGGCTCCAAGGAGCCACCAAGGTTTATAATCCTTGAGCATAAGGTAGATAAGAGGCCACCCATTGTTATTGTAGGCAAGTCAGTAACCTTTGATAGCGGAGGCATATCTCTGAAACCCTCTGAGGGCTTAGAGAGGATGAAGTATGACATGGCTGGTGGGGCAGTGGTAATAGCACTCATGAAGGCCCTTGTAGAGCTTGACCTCAAGTGCAATGTGGTTGGTATACTGCCTGCTGTTGAAAATCTACCTGATGCAGGTGCATACAAGCCCGGTGATGTGATAAAGATGATGAACGGTAAGACTGTAGAGATAGTAAGCACCGACGCTGAGGGGAGGATGACCCTTGCCGATGCCTTATGTTACGGGATAAAATACTACAAGCCCTCTGCTATCATAGACATTGCAACCCTTACAGGCGCCTGTGCCATTACCTTTGGCAATGAGTACATAGGTATGATGGGCAATGAACCTCAGCTTATGGAAAAGATTGCACTGTCAGGCAAAGAGACCTACGAGAGGGTATGGCACATGCCACTGTGTGATGAGTACGGCGAGTATATAAAGGGTGATACTGCCGATATAAAAAACAGTGGTGGCAGAGAGGGATCCATGCTTACGGCAGGATACTTCTTAAGGCAGTTTGTTGATGATACACCTTGGGCACACCTTGACATTGCCTCAACAGCATGGCTTCAGAAGGATAAGCCCTACTTGCCAAAGGGGGCCTCTGGCTCAGGCATGAGGCTTTTGTTGGACTTTGTGATGAATCATGCTTAAAATCATACTTGCAAATATATTTTTCTTCTTGCTCCCTGACAATGCCTTCGCATGGGGCCCGATGACCCACGCCTATTTTGCCGGCGAGATATTAAAATGCGGTTCCATGCTGCCTCCTGACATATGGCTTGTAATTGGAAACTTTAGACAGGACTTCCTCTATGGAAACCTAATGGCAGACATGATAATTGGAAAGAAATACCTGCCCAAGGACATGCAGTTTCATAACTGGGATTTTGCCCTAAGACTTATGAATCAAGCGAACACCCATTCTGAAAAGTCCTTTATTTATGGGTTCCTTTGCCACCTTGCTGCTGACACCGTGGCGCACAGGATACTCACCAAACAAAGGGAAGATATAAAACATGCATGGATAGAGTTTATGGCTGACACACTGATTGATGGGTCCTGCAGATTAAGCTCTCTGTCTATTAAAAAAACAGTACAGGAAAGAAACGACCAATTTCTAAAAAAGAGTATGCCCAACCTTGTCTTTTCATTTAAGACCCACAAGAGGATATTTAAGAGTGTGGTCCTTCTGTCCGCAATAGCAAGAAAAAACTTTGACAGCTTAGACAGAGACTACTTAGAGGGGCTACATAATAAATCAATGACAAGGATGCTTGATGTGCTCATCAATGGCAGCAAGTCACCTATTCTTAAAATAAGCCCCTCCCCGTAATATGCTTGACAGAACATACATCAATGCCCAAGAGGCATTAAAAAGGATACTGGATACTTTGGATTTAACAATTATTCAGGCCGAAACAATAGACATAGAAGACTCCTATGGCAGGATCCTTGCCGAAGACATATACTCCCCTGAAGACCTACCCGGCTTTGACCGTTCGACTGTAGATGGCTATGCCCTCATATCTGAAGATACCTTTGGGGCAAAAGAGACCTCACCGGCCTATTTGCAGGTAAAAGGCGATATACTCATGGGTGTCGAAGTCAACATAGAGATCACAAGAGGAGAGTGTTTGAGGGTTCCCACTGGTGGCATGCTGCCTTCTGGGGCAGATGCAGTGATTATGTTTGAACATACCCAAAGGGTTAAAGAAGATATGATAGAAGTCTGTAAGAGCCTGTCTAAATATGAGAATGTAATCCTCCACGATGAGGACATAAAAAAGGGAGAGCTTGTCTTACCAAAAGGCAGGCCCTTGAGGTCTCAAGAGGTTGGTGCCCTTGCAGGTTTAGGGATTACGAGGCTGAAGGTCTACAAAAGACCTACCGTATCCATCATCTCCACTGGCGATGAGATCGTGCCTGCTACAAGCCCTGCAAAAAAAGGACAGGTGAGGGACATAAACTCCTTTACCCTCGATGGACTTATCAGGCAATGTGGTGCAATCACTATAAAACAGGGTATCTTCATGGATGAATACGAGCCCCTCAAGGCTGTATTTACAAAGGCCCTCAGTGAGTCAGACCTCGTGCTCATTAGTGGAGGCACCTCTGCAGGCATAAAGGACATGACCGCAAGGATAATCAATGAGACAGGCCAGCCTGGGGTATTGTTTCATGGGGTCTCCATCAAACCTGGCAAGCCACTTATTGGTGGTATAGTGAACCACAAGCCTGTATTTGGCCTACCAGGCCATCCAGCTGCCATATTTGTGAGCTTTGATACCTTTATAAGTCCTGTGCTCAAGAGGCTATCAGGCATTGCTGTTGAGGGGCCTCCTGTCCCTACCTTAAAGGCCACAATTGCAAAATCCCTGTCTTCTACCGCTGGTAGAGAGGATCATATAAGGGTAAGCCTGTCAAGGGATACCGATGGTAGATATATAGCAACACCTATACTTGGCAAATCAGGACTGATAAGGACCCTCATCAAGGCCGACGGCATTGTGGTTATTGAGGCACATAAACTGGGCATGGATGCGGGTCAGGAGGTTGATGTAAGGTTATTTTAAGGCCTCAGCAATGGCAGTGGCATAATCAGAGAGACTATCGTCTCTTGCACCAAATATCACAAAGTTCCTATGCACTGCAATTCTATCAAATATTAAATCCCTTGAAGGCATTACCTCAGCAGACCTACCCCCCTTTAAAACCCCCTGCACTATGTCGTCACTTGATACATCCTTAGATGCCGTCCCGCCGGCATAATATATAGGCAAGAGTATCAGGTGGTCTGTGTCCCGCATATACCTAACAAAGACATCTATATAACCCTCTTTCATCAACTTAGTAGGACCAAAACCATGGGGCTGGAATATGTAGCATATTGACCCTCTTAAAGGCATGACAGCGCCCATCATAGCAGCAATCTTGTGGGGATTGTGGGCGTAATCATCTATGACAAGACCACGGCCGTCATTGAGGAGCACCTGAAATCTCCTCTCAATCCCCTTGAAATCAGGCAATAGACGAGCTATGTCTTTAAGGCCAATACCCTCTGAGACGAGATAGGCAATACACGCAAGGGCATTATAAACATTGTATCTGCCTGGTAGAGACAGATGAAAATCAATGCCCTTGACCTTAAAAGTGCTGTGAAGATCGTCGCAGTTAACTGACTCTGCCTTAAAGGCCCCTTGGCTGTCGATGGCAAAGACAACTGCCCCCTCTGTATTCAAGGCCCTTAGGTTACTGTCATCACCATTTATAAAAACCCTCTTGGAAGTATGGTTTATCAATTGCCTAAACATCTGGCCTGTCTCTGATATGCTGTGATGGTCGAGGTCAAGGTTAAGGATAATCGTTGACTCAGGGTAATAGTGAACAAGGGAGCCATCAGACTCACAGGCCTCTATAACCAATCTGTCAGAGCTCCCCGATAGATAATTCCCTTGATTAATCTCATTCCTAAACTGACTTACCCTACCCCCTCCTATAAAGTTTGGTTCCATCCCAAGGGCACTCATCAAATAGGCAAGCATCCCTGATACCGTTGACTTACCGCTGGTCCCTGCCACAGCCACAGTCCTAAAGTTCCTTACAATATCTGCCAGAAACTCTGGCCTGGTGATAATTGGGACCCCGAGGTCCCTTGCCTTCACATAATCAGGATTCGTCTTCTCTACGGCAGTGCTAAATACTGACAATTCAGTAGTCTTGTCAATCCCTGAGCCATCCTGTTTGGCTATTTTGATACCTCTTTTATTCATTATCTTTAGAAGTCTGTGAGAGGTATCTATATCGAATAGCCTGTCTGAGCCCTTTATAACAGCTCCCCTGTCAGCCATAAATAAGGCGAGGGCAGACATGCCGCTGCCTGCAATGCCTGAGAAGAATATGCCCTTTGGGAGTACCATACCAGTAATTTTGCTACATAAAGGGATTTATTTGCAAAGGCCTGATGATTTTTACACCCCTTTGTGGTTATAATCTGTGGTCAATGCCATGATATGCCCCTTCACTGGGGTAAATAGTAGAGGAGTAATAAACAATACAACCCTATGAAACGAGTCGGTTTCTACTACCACCCCATCTTTCTGGAACACAAGACACCCCTTTGGCATCCAGAGACAAGCGCAAGGCTGACACATCTCATAGATGCTTTAAAGAGGTCTAATCTATGGGTCCAGTTAGTAAAAAGGGAGCCTAAGATGGCAACTTTTCAACAGATTGCCCTTGTGCATACATCAGATTACATTGAGGCAATCAAGAAATCTCCTGCTGGACACCTTGATGCAGACACCTACTTCTCGGAAAGAAGCCTTGAGGCTGCCCTGTATGCAGCCGGTGCAGTGATTGACTCGATAGATAAGATAAAGGAAGGCGACATTGATAGAGCCTTTTGCGCGGTAAGGCCCCCTGGTCATCACGCTGAGAGGAACAGGGCAATGGGTTTTTGTATATTTAACAATGTAGCCATAGGTGCCAGATATGCCCAGTCTTTGGGCTATGAAAGGGTGTTTATAATAGACTTCGATGTGCACCACGGTAATGGCACCCAACATGCCTTTGAGCAAGAGGACCAGGTGTTTTACTTTAGCACACACCAACACCCCCATTACCCAGGCACAGGCGCATCAGAAGAGAGGGGCATCGGTAAAGGCGAAGGCTACACATACAACATACCCGTAGACCCTGGCGCTGGGGATAAGACTTACACAAAGATCTACTCAGAGATAGTGCCAAGTTTAATAGCTGACTTCAAGCCACAGATAATACTGGTCTCTGCAGGCTATGACCTCCACAAACACGACCCCCTCTCTGCCACGAGGGTATCCAACGATGGCATAAGACAAATAGTAAGGGCCATAGTCACATCCTCTGCTAAACCCCTCGTCTTTGTCCTTGAAGGCGGATACAACATCCCTGCCCTTGAAGACTCAGTGAAGATCACCCTGGAGGAACTACTTTACAGTTAATGCCTACCAGTCCTTATGCCCATATAGAATTTGTTGTATATCTGTTGTCATCCCTAAGACCCACCTCAATCCTTGACATCGGACTTGGAAACGGCAAGATGGGCTTCATTGCAAGGGACCTGCTTGACGTAATGTTTGGAGAAAGATACCTAAAGGCCCATTGGACTACCTTGATTGATGGCATCGAGGCCTTTTCAGACTATATACAGGCTCATCAGAGGTTTATTTACGACAATATCTTCATAGGTGATGCCTTTGAATTGATAGACTCTCTTGGCAATTATGATCTTATCATACTTGGTGATGTACTTGAGCACCTTGAAAAAGACAGGGGCTGGCAATTGCTTGATAAATGCGCCCTGCATGCCAACAGGGCTATGATAATCAATATCCCCCTTGGCGAGGCCCCTCAGCCAAACATATACAATAATGAATTTGAGAGACACCGTGCATCATGGTTTGAAGATGAGCTTGGGCCCTTCTGCGATTATAGTAACGTATACACATTGGAAAGTGGTCTTCAATACGGTTCTTTTCTTGTGCGCAGAGATAAATACCTTTATAAAAGGGCAGAGGTGCTTTTCATAGCTGGCAACGATTTCAAAGACAAAGGGCAGTTTAAGGAGGCAATCGAATCATACATCTATTCCCTCCGATTAAGGCCTGAGGTCCCTGAGCCCTACAACAACCTGGGCACAGTGTATATTGCAATGCAACGCCTCAAAGAGGCTATATCATGTTTTCAAAAGGCTCTTCAGATAAATCAGGACTTTGCCATAGCCCATTTTAACCTTGCCAATGCCTATAGAGACAGCAAAGAGGAACACTCTGCAATATCCCATTACCTACGGGCAATAGAGTTAGACCCTCAAATGCACGATGCCGCCTATAACCTTGGCAATCTTTATCAGAGAATGGGGCAATACGATGAGGCACTGGTGGCCTTCGATATGGCAACCCTTATGAATGGCTCTTTTGCAAAGGCCTACAACAACAGTGGGGCTATAAGATACCTTAGAGGCGAATATGAAGAGGCCCTCGAACTATACAAAAAGGCCATTGCATTGGAGCCAGAACATGCTGAGGCCCATTGGAACCTCTCGCTCTTGCACCTACTGAAGGGTAACTTCAAGGATGGCTGGCCTGAGTATGAATGGCGCTGGAAGACAAGGGATTATAGGCCACGCACATTTGATAAGCCCCTGTGGGATGGCAAGGAGGGCAGTGGCACAATACTGTTACACGCAGAACAGGGCATTGGTGATGCCATACACTTCGTCAGATACAGTCCTATGGTAAAGGCAATGGGATTGAAGGTTATTGTGCAGTGTCACGATGAACTGGTAAGGCTCTTCAAAGGTATAAAGGGCATTGACAGGGTCTTTGGCTTTCAAGACCCCCTACCCTACTTTGACTTTCACTGCCCACTCATGACACTACCCCTATTATTTAAGACAGACCTCTCCTGTATCCCTGCAGATACCCCATACATCTCTGTTGAGCATGCAAAGGTAGCCCAGTATCAGGCCATGATAAAGAACAATGGCAATCTCAAGGTAGGCCTTGTATGGGCCGGCAAGATAGAATTTACAAATAACCGATTCCGTTCAATGTCTCTAAAAACATTAACACCCCTATTTGATGTGAAGGGTGTAGATTTTTATAGCCTACAAAAGGGGCCTGCATCTGCAGAGGCCAGAGGGTTTGAAAACATTATCGATCTGACCTACACATTAAGAGACTTCTCAGACACGGCAGGCCTGATAAGCAACCTTGACCTTGTAATATCTGTCGATACTGCTGTGGCACACCTTGCTGGGGCACTGGCAAAACCTGTATGGATAATGCTGCCCTACTGTCCTGATTGGAGGTGGATGCTCCATCGGGATGACAGCCCCTGGTATCCCACCGCAAGACTCTTCAGGCAAGACACCTTTAACGATTGGACTAAAACAATCATGGCAGTAAAAGAATCTCTCGTCTCCATGACCCTGTCAGGCCCTAAGGCCTTATAAAAAGGCTATTTATGAATCTCCGCCATAGTCATAGTCAAAGACTAAAAACGAGGTACTTTGAGGTCTTTGAAAAATAGGACTAAATTAAAGTATATTTACAATGCCTTAATAAAGAACTACTTGCGAGGTCTCAATGTCTGAATACAACTTTGAGATAGGCCTGAAGATGTCCCTTACCATAAATGAAAACAACGATGATAAGATGCTTATCACCCTTGTGGGTTGGGATGAAAGGGTCTTTCTGCTTGCCAAAAATCCGCTCCTAAAGTCCATGAAGCTTACATCGAGCGATGATTGCGTAATAAGATATGTAAAAGACGGCATTGCCTATGGCTTTAAGACCAATATGCTGTCTATGCAATACTCACCCCTTCCAATGATATTCTTCAAGTATCCCGATAATATCAAGAGTATGCCCTTTAGGAAATCAAAGAGGGTCAAGACAAATATACCAGCCCGATTACTCAAGAAGGAAGAGGGCAATCAGTTTACAACCTTAGATGCAAGGCTCATAGATCTCAGCGAGACAGGATGTCTTGTAGAGGCCTCTTCAGATGGAGTAAAAGAAGGCCTTGATAAAAACGACACCTTCTTTGTCAATTTCAAGATCTTCGACAGAAGTATTGAGCTTGATTGCATTGTAAAAAACATACGACAAATAGATGATACAATCCACTTTGGCTCAGAGTTTGTCACAATCAGTGAGGGGATCAGGGAAACCATAGGATCCTTTATTAGCATGATCGACAGTCATGCAGCCCTCGAGTCTTAGATATGGGCTTAGGTATGGACAGACCTATTTAAATTTTTCTCTTCTTTGCAGCCCTATTCTCCGTCCTCTACATTGTTAGCAGATATAATTATGTCCTCTTTCATACCCTTGCTGAGCTATTTAGCATAATCATAGCCTGCTGTCTATTCATCATTGTCTATAACAGCAGGAGTTATATCTCAAACAACTATCTTCTTTTCATAGGCATTAGCTACTTCTTTGTTGCCTTCATAGATGTGCTGCACACTGTTGCTTACAAGGGAGTGAATGTATTTAACCCGTAACTCCGCCCGATTTACGTAATCTATACCCCCAATAAACCGATCTTCTTATCAGTCATAGATACATCAGGATGGAGTTCAGAGAGATAGCTATGAGGGAAATAGAAGTCTATGTTTTTCATAGGGGACTGATACAATAACCTCAATACATGAAACAATAAGAATCTTCCTCCACAATGAAGGAAATGCCTCCTGCAAGGCAACGGTTACATCAGACATTAATTTCCAGAGGAAATGGCTTGCACCATATTCCTTGACAACAACTGATTGTATCTGCGGTCTTTGAGACAAGGTATATCCCAAAAATTTCCGTTAGGAATTTATAACAAGGGGGGTATGCATCAAGGCCTTTGTACTGAGACAAAACTATCTAAAAAGGGTCTTTGTCTTAGGTTACCCTTGGTGAATGCCTTTGCATCGTTTTTATGGTCTAAGAGGTCTTACAAATAGGTCTTGCAATAAGGCCTTTTCGACATACCCCCTTTTTCCTACCGGCAATTGAGGGGTCAGTGTACCATTGCAGGGTTATTTGTAGGAATAAAAATGATTGGATCGAAGAGGATAGGGTAAGGCCTTGAAATATAATGTAACATGCTGATATAGCTGTCCCAAATGGCGAATATACAGTGGCAGCACATTATGTAACATCTCAAGGTATGGATAGACTATATTGGCTCAGCAGGCATTAAGATAGGCTTATCTTAAAAAGCTGATTATTCAAGACCTGACCTCACCTCACAATATAATCAGTAGGTTCACTGAAGTTCCCCAAGTTCTACCTCCTCAGGATAACCATAGGCCCTTATCTCATTTGCCATCGCAAATTCTAATGCCCTCTTGTCTATCATCGGTGATATAATCACCTTCCTATATACTGCCTTACCTTCCTTTATCTCAAATACCTTTACCTTCCTTAGAAATGTCGCTAACTCCTCCTTGCTTACCGATGACTTTATCTCTGCCACTATCACCTTCCCATCCCTCACTATCAGGTCAAGCTCTATCTGGTCAGGCCTCCCAAAG
>CALEDV010000003.1 GCA_937949555.1 uncultured bacterium
ATTGTTTGAGTATCTACCAGAGCATAGGGGGAGAAAGAGGGTAGGGATACTTGCTGGGGTTGACTGGGATACTGGGGTGCAGGAGAGGGCGCAGGCAGAGGGATTGTACACGGCGGTAATAAGGGATGATGTATTTAAGCTTACCGTGCCAAAGGGCTTTAGGCCTCGGGTGTGGTCTTGAAAGGCAGAGGTATTTCAGTAAGTAGGTGTATCAATATCTCTTGCTGTGAAGGATAATAAATGGAAGTGATGAGAGATACAGGGAGATAGAGATGTGTCCATAAAGGCAAGATCATAGTGCCGAGCCACTTATATGGCCCTATAATTTATCTGTTATTGGTCAATTATTTTTTTGCAGCTGTAGAAGATGGGTTATACCCTTGACACCCCTTTTTATCAATAATCAAGAATTGACCCCCTTTGTCTCTTTGTCTTATATTTCAAGACCTGACCCCGACTTGCTAAAAGCGCTGTCTTGGTTTAAACTATAACCAAATGCTTAAAAATGCAACTTTTATACTAATTGCTGCCCTAATATTATTCACCTTTGCCACAACTATGTCCCATGACTCCCAAAAGGCGGCCCTCGGAGTATTACCCTTTTATGGCTCAGAGAAAGTACTCCTTTTTTATGAACCCTTCATCATAAGTTATCTCCAAAAGACAAAGGAACCCTTGATGCTTTACAAGGCTTTTAATAAACCATAATCTTATGGTTATTTACACAAAATCTTTCAGCAAAAGGTAATAGGGATGAGACTAACTGTCATTATTTTAATGATTGCCTCTTCTTTGTTGACAACATCTATATATGATGTCTCCGCAAAAGAAAGGGCTTACATTTCTATAGCTCCCTTTTATGCCCCAGAGAAGATATGGCGTTTGTATAGCCCCCTTATTGACTATTTAAACAAGAGCACAAATATTCATTGGGAACTGAAGGTCTATCCAAGTCACGAAGCAATAGAAAGGGCAGTATGCAATAATGATCTGTCCATTGCCCTTTTAGGCCCTCTGTTTGTTTACAGAACCCATAAAGAGTGTGGGGCTGAAATGCTCTTAGCTGCCTTAGATGAGACCGGCAAAGAAAACTTAAAAATAGTAATAGTCTCTGCCGACAAAAGGGTAAGGTCAATCAAAGATTTAGTTGGTCAGAGGATAGGTCTCTTTAAACCCTATACTGCTGCCCATGGGGTTACTAAGAAGATGCTTTTTGATGAAGGAGTTACAGAGGCTAATACCAAGTTTGTTGTTTATCAGAACCTTGAGAGGTTGATAGATGATGTAATGACAGGCGCCATAAAAGCAGGGGGTGTCAGGGAGTCAAGCCTAAAGGGTTATAAAAATTTTAGTTTTAACCATATTAAGGCCTCAGGGCCTTTGCCTAATTTTTTCTTCGTTGCATCACCTGATACATCAGAGGGTATAAAAAAGACATTTGTTAAGACCATGCTTCGCCTCAAACCCCTAAGCAACGAAAGGGATAAAAGATTGGTTCAAAATTGGGATGAGGTAGTGAAGTATGGGTATGCATTACCTCCTAAAGATTGCTTGCAGGAATTGGAAGGCTACTATCTCTTGTATTATAAATTTACAAGGGTAAATTAGGACTAATTTAGATGAAGATTGATACCAATAGCCTGCGTATTCGTATAATGACGCCTATTTTTTTGATAAGCACCTTAGTGTTTCTTTTTGTTGTATTAGTAACAAAAAACTTTGTTGAAAATGTAGTCAAGGAATATCGGACATTTTTTGTTTCAAAACATTCCTTTGAGGTGAAAAAGATTTTTGAAAGGGCAATTGCTGAGCTTTCTACAGCCCAGCTTATAGGGCACGAGGTTGTTGTTAAGGCAAAACAGAAGGATGTATTAGAGGAAATAAAACTCTACTGGGCAGACAAAGGATTTGAAGGGCTAATTAAAAACGATGATTCCCTGATACTCTATAATGGCCTCAAGACTATGTCGCCTGAGCAGCTTTTCTCAGCAATTCAAGATAAAGAATCAGCCGACATTGAGTATGATAATAAGACTCTGATAGGTTTTGTTGTGTCCATCCCGGCATGGGATTGGCAGATTGTAACCCTTGCTGAACCAGAAATAAGCGATTCTGAGAAGCAGATAAAGCTCCTTATACCTTTAATTCTATTGGGGTTTGTAACAATACTCGGCATTATCTTTTATATCCTCCATAAAAAACTCGGTGGCTCTATTGACAGCGTGGTGAAGGATCTTAGGGAGTCCAAAGAAATAGCCGATACAGGCATTACTGAGATAGATACCATAGGTTCCTCTATTAACAAAGCCTTAGCTGGAATAAACAGGAAGACATCTCAGTATCTTACCCTTCACAACATAGCCATCTCTCTTTACGAACAATCCTCCATTGACAGCACCTTTGAATTTATCCTTGAACAGACCACTTTATTAATAAGCTCTGAACTTTCAGCAATCGTTCTCTTTGACGAAAGCGGCAGTTTCAAAAAACTCATATCTATAGGCACAGAGTTTGATGAAGGAAACATACACCCTATTGTGAAAGGGATTCTTCAATTGATGCAGTCCTCCTCAGTCAGTCCCATGAGGATAAATAATATATCCGAACATGACTCCTTCTGTGGGTCTTTACCATCGGAGCATCCTGAGTTAAAAAATTTTTTAGTTTACCCCTTTCTCTCACCTGATAATAAACCCCTTGGAGCCCTCTGTTTTGTCAACAAAGAAAAGGGCTTCACCGATGAAGACGAATCGCTGCTTAGGGCTATCTCTGCAGATGTATCCATAGCAATTATCAAGGCAGAGGCATTAAGCCAGCTCAAGAGGTTTAAGCAGATTATAGAGTCATCCTTTGAGTTAGTGATCATTGCCGATTCTGAGGGTTATATTAGATATGTTAACCCAGCCTTTGAGGTGATTACAGGCTATAGGAAGGAAACGGTATTAGGGAAAAAAACCAGCATCTTAAGTAGTGGGGCTAATGATAAGGATTTATATAAGTCCCTGTGGGACACTATTAAGTCGGGCAAGATGTGGCAAGGGGAATTCATCAATAAGAAGAAAGACGGCGAGGACTTCTACGCCTCTGCGGTTGTTTTCCCAATATACTTTGAAGGAGAATTAAACTATGTGTCTATACAAAGGGATATTACCAATGAAAAGAAACTCTATGAACAACTTGTAAGGGCACAAAAGATGGAGGCATTGGGCACCCTAGCCGGAGGCATTGCCCATGATTTTAATAACATCCTGACGGCTATAACAGGATATTCAGAGATATTACTCGGAAGTATAGAAGAAAACCATAAGTTCCATAAGCCTGTAAGGATAATAAACGATGCCGCAAAAAGGGCTGGTGAGCTGACAAAAAAACTTCTTGCTATCACCAGAAAGGAAAAAAACGAGATAAAAGCTGTCAATATAAATAACATTGTAAATGATGTGGTTGATATTGTAAGCCACAGTTTGCCAAAAAACATAGAAATCTTAACCCAACTTGATAGAGAAATCCCTTCAATATCTGCCGACCCATCCCAAATACATCAGGTAATCCTGAATCTTGCAGTCAATGCAAGGGATGCCATGCCTGAGGGCGGCATACTCACCATAGCCACCTCAATTTGTGGCTTTGTGAATGGGTTTAGTTCAGAAAATCAAGCAATAGAGGGAAAGTTTATAAAACTTACTGTATCAGACACAGGCGCAGGTATCGACACAAAGCTGCAACAGAGGGTTTTTGATCCCTTCTTTACCACCAAGACATCGGGCAAGGGCACTGGCCTTGGTCTTTACATCGTGCATTCCATTGTCACAAACCATAATGGTTATATCAACCTCTATAGTGAGCCAAACAAAGGGACAAGATTTAATATATATCTACCTGTTACAAAGGCAGGTTCTTCTGAGGAACATGAATCTGAAGATGTCTTCAAGGGGCATGGCACTGTGCTCGTTATTGACGATGAAGAGGATGTCAGGGCTGTGTGTGCCGATATTTTGACTAATATGGGGTTCAATGTAATCCTTGCCAGCGATGGCAAAGAGGGGGTACAAAAATATTTAGACAGCAAAGAGACTATAAGCATAGTTATCCTTGATATGATTATGCCCAGAATGGGGGGCAATGAGGTGTTTATGACCCTGAAAGACATCAATCCTAAGGTAAAGGTGATTATCTGTTCTGGATTTAGTCACGAGGGTTATGCAGGTATAGACAGGCTCATGAAAAATGGCGCCATTGCCTTTTTACAAAAGCCTTACTCTCAAACATCCCTCCTATCAGCCCTTAAAAAGGCTCAATCACATCATCCTTAAAAGGCAGGGACAAGGATTAGAAAGGCTATACCGATGGCAATACGGTAATAGCCAAAGTGTTTAAATCCAAAATTTGGGACAAAGTAGATGAAAAACTTGATAGCCGCAAAGGCGGATAAAAAAGAGAAGACCCCGCCCAACATTAGCAAACCCCATTGAGATTGATTCAACATAGAACCAGTCTTTAAGAGATCATACCCTGATGCAGCAAACATGGTTGGCACAGCAAGGAGAAAGGAAAACTCTGTAGCTTGTCTTCTGTCTAATCCAGCCACAATCCCTCCTATAATAGTAGCGGCAGCCCTTGAGACACCGGGCACCATAGATAGACACTGGATTGATCCTATAATAAAGGCTCCTTGCATAGAAATGTCTTCAGCCTTTTTATAGGAAGAGGCTTTGTTAGCACTCCATCGATCGAGCAATATTAAAGCCACCCCACCTATAATAAGCATTGCAGCCACTACATGGGGATTAAACAAATAGGTCTTGATGGTCTTATAAGCAAAATACCCGCCAATGCCTGTGGGCAAAAAGGCAATGAAGAGTTTTTTATAAATATCAAATCCCGCTACAAAACGTTTGAAATATAATACTACCACTGAAAGTATAGCCCCTACTTGAATGGCGATCTCAAAGGTCTTTACAAACTCCTGATTGCTCATACCCATTAGATGTGACGCGAGTATCATGTGACCTGTGGAGGATATGGGCAGAAACTCAGTGAGTCCTTCAATAATGCTTAATACAAGGGTTTCGGTAAGGGTCATTTTGTTGTTGCTTCAGACATTAATAAATCACTAAATAGGGCATTGTTTTAACACTTATCCCCTTAATAAAGCAAGGCACGATTATAAGGGCGAGACTGAAAAAATGCCTATTTTGGCAGCGCAGGGGATATTATGATAGAATCACAAGAGGAAGACCTCTCCTGGAAAAAACATTATTGCATAACAAATTCATTAAAGATATAGACAACAACACCACTCCCCAACAATGGATAGGAAAAACATATTAATTAGAGGTGTCAATTGGGTTGGAGATGCCGTAATGACCCTCCCTTCTTTAGAGGCTATAAAAAGGGGGCATAGAGATTCAAAGGTCTGTGTGCTCAGCAAACCTGCCTTATCGGCAATCTATGAAGGGTCGCCCTTTGTGGATAGTATTATTCCCTATCAAAACAGTCATAGGGGACTATTGGGAAAATTAGGTTTGTCCTGGCAGTTGAAGAAAGGGGCCTTTAAAAAGGCATACCTTTTGCAAAATGCCTTTGACGCAGCCCTTCTGTCTTTTCTATCTGGGGTGCCCGAGAGGATTGGCTATGACCGTGATGCAAGGGGATGGTTGTTGACCGCTCCAATACCCTACAACGGGGAAGACAGGAAGATCCATCATATTGATTACTTCCTCCATATTGCAGCCTTTGACGGACTTAAAATAACCTCAAGGGAGCCATGGATTAATTTATCCATTCAGGAGCGCATAGCCTCAAGGCAACGGCTTGAGGGACTAAGCAGGCCTATCTTAGGAATTAGTCCCGGAGCAGCCTATGGGGAATCTAAGCGATGGCTGCCTGAGAGATTTATTGAGGTATCCCGATGGTTTATATCAAAAACTGGGGGTTCAGTTGTTATCTTTGGGGAGGACATGCTTGATAAGACAATATATGAGATTGAAAAGAACATACCCTCAAACAAGTTATCCCTTGCAGGTCAAACTACACTGAGAGAACTTATAGCCCTCATTTCTGAATGTGATGTTTTATTGAGCAATGACTCAGGCCCTATGCACCTGGCGAGGGCTGTGAAAACACCAACGGTAGCAATCTTTTCTTCAACGGATCCAGCCCTTACAGGTTATGCCGATACAGGCTTTAGGTGTTTAAAATCCACCGTTCCATGCAGTCCCTGTTTTAAAAGGGTCTGTCCAAGGGGTGATCTAAGGTGCATGAACGACATAAGTGCCGATGAGGTCTTTTTTGAGATAACCGAGAGGACCTATAGCAAAAAGGCAGTATTCTTTGACCGTGATGGAACCCTGTGCGAGGATGCAAATTATTTATGCCGCTGGGAGGATTTCAAACCCTACAAGGGACTTCATGAGATCAGCCGTTTAAAGGATATGGGTTACTTGATCATAGGCATTACCAATCAGTCTGGTATTGCAAGGGGTATTATTGAAGAGGAATTCGTAAAAAATGTAAATGCCCTGTTCATGGACAAATACGGCTTTGATGGGTTTCTTTACTGCCCCCACCATCCTGATGACTGGTGTAGCTGCAGAAAACCTTCACCTGGCCTGCTGCTTGAGGCAAGGCTAAAATATGGCATAGATCTAAAGGGCTCTTATCTTGTTGGAGACAGGCAATCTGACATTACAGCCGCAGAAGCAGTAGGCGCAACGGGCATACTTTTAGGCAGCCATGATAGTACTTCCTTACTGAGGGCATCAAATCTAAAGGAGGCTATTGACATCATTGCAAACAGGAAATAATACCCTAAGCATTTAAGGCATAGGATGCCCTATTTAATTAGAGGCAGTCATAATACATTAATTGGCATTTATTGTTTAGTGCTTAATAAAATCGGAAATAGAGTAATTTTTTATGGATAATCTTTTCCAAAGACAAACATTTCCCCACTTTCTGCTCATCAAGGCATCGGCAGGCACGGGCAAGACCTATGAGTTATCTAAGAGGATTACTTCTTTTTTGCTTTCAGACATTGCCTTTAACGATTTAAGAAACATCCTTGCTATTACCTTTACAGTCAATGCCTCAAAGGAGATGAGGCAGAGGGTGATGCTTTGGCTTAAGAGCTTGGTCCTATGTGATAGTAAGGCATTTGAGCAATTTGGCATACCAGAGGATAAAAGGGATCACATAAGCAAAAAGGCTGATGCCCTATTAGAGACCATACTGACATCGTACAAGGACTTTCAGATAAAGACGATTGATAGTTTCCTGACCTCAATCTTTAAGACCTGTGCCACTGATTTTGGCTATCCTGAGGACTTTCAGGTAGCGCTAAACAACAGGGAGTGTATGAAGACTGCCTTTGATGCCTATTTAAACAATATTGATAGCACAAGTAATCCCTTTTTTCAGATGCTTGACCTGATAAACGACACTGAAAGCACCTACAACTTTAAGCCCCATGATAGGATCTTTAAGAATGTAAGGAACCTTTATGTGAAGGGAAAACATAATATCGGAGGATTTATTAATCAAAAACAAGACACTAAGTGGGAAGGTTTAATAAAAGAGTTAAAAGAACTTTCAACAGATATACGAGACTGTGTAAAGACCCACAATGTCAAAATCAATCTTAATTGCTCATTACTAAAGATGCTTGATGATTTAGACAAATCAGACCTTAATGCATTCTTTACAAGGGGAGATAAGACAGCGCCAGTATTGAAGGCTGATAATACCAAAATTTGGGCAACTACATTGAGTACCCTTTGGGATAGGCTTTTACAAAAGAGGCTTGAGGCACTTTACCTCTACTCTGAGCGATACTACTATCCCTATATATCGGTTTTAAGGTCATTTACAGACAAGTTAGAAACTGTAAAGAAATCAAAAGAGGTCATATTCATAGAAGACATCCCGTCATTGATACTTGAAAATATCAATGCAGTCAACATCCCAGATGTGTATATCAGGTTAGGTGGTAGGCTCTATCACTACTATATTGACGAGTTTCAAGACACATCACCTATACAATATGCAAACCTCGAGCCTTTCATTGAAAACTCTCTCTCCCAGGGTGGGAGTTTGTTTATAGTAGGTGATACCAAACAGGCAATATATGGCTTTAGAGACACCGATTATGAGATTATGAATAGGCTTTCAATCAAAAATCCATTTCCATCAGTATCAGAATATTGTGTAAAAACCCTCGATAAAAACTACCGAAGCGGACAGGTTATACTTGATTATGCAAAGGCTGTATTTGATGCAGTAAAGGACAATGATGATTACAAACAATACACTGACAGCGCTCTATTTGACTGGCAGGTGGAGGTCAGAGAAGGCAATGAGGACAAGGGCTATGTATCTGCCACAGTGATACAAAGGCAAAGAGATGAAGAAAATCCTAAAGAGCGAGATTGCATAATTGACATAGTGATTGACCTTGTTAAGAGGGGCTACTCATATAGCGATATAGCAATCCTTGCCCACAAAAATAGCCACATTGTAGAAGTATCATCGTGGTTAAGCGACAGGGAGATACCCTTTATATCCTTTAGCAGTCTTGACATTAGAAATAGAAAGGTGATTAAAGAACTCCTGTGGTTACTAACATTCCTTGACAGTCCCTCTGATAATCTCGCCTTTTCATCCTTTTTGATAGGGGAGGTATTTTCAAATTTAAACACAGGTCTTGACCAAGATAGATTTATCTTTAAAAACAACAAAGAAAAGTTCTTATACATAAAATTTAAAGAACAACACCCTATCCTTTGGAATACCTATTTTGAAGGCGCCTTTAGCAATGTTGGCTACCTGCCTGTGTATGAGCTCCTGTGCTACTTAATAGGGGTCTTTAAGATTAATGACAACTTTCCTCAGGAGTCAGGTGCCATTGCAAAGCTTCTTGAGATACTCAAAGACCTTGAGACAGAAGGCAGAAATTCACTTAAAGAATTTCTTGGCTTCATAATCCTTCAAGAGGAGGATGAATACGAGTCAAACAGCCTCTTTGAACTTCCAATCCCGCAGAGTGCCAATGCGATTAGGCTCATGACAGTGCACAAGGCAAAGGGGCTTGGCTTCCCTGTGGTGATTTATCTGCTTTATTCCCTAACAAAAAAAAGGACTGAATCACTAAAGATACATAGCACTCAAGAGGGACTTAAGGCGCTAAGGATCAATAAAAATATTTCAAAGGGCAACCTTACAGAGATTTACGACCACTTGAAGAAAAAAGAAAAGATAAATGACCTAAATAGTCTGTATGTAGGACTGACAAGGGCAGAGGGTGAGCTGTATTTAATCGG
Source organism: uncultured bacterium (assembly GCA_937949555.1). Taxonomy (GTDB): domain Bacteria; phylum Nitrospirota; class Thermodesulfovibrionia; order Thermodesulfovibrionales; family Dissulfurispiraceae; genus DUZI01. The sequence goes on from CALEDV010000003.1 coordinate 9,318, forward strand.
TGTAGCCTATGAGAATGAAAGGGCTGAGATCAAGAGAGAATTTCCGGTGGACCTAATCATTGAAGGTGATTTGGGCAATAAGCTCACAAGGGACAGCAAAATAATTGAACTCCCTCAAGAATTACAGATGACCTTTAACGCACATCTTATGATACACGACAGGGCAAGGGGAGAGGTTGTCTTTGACGAAAGAAGGCGCGGAGAGTCAATACATCTGATACTGTCAAGGATTGGTAACATAAGCAATCTTGATGGCAGCGCTATTAAATCAAAGGTTTCAGATGCAGTTGAATACTGCAAGCTAAGATTTCCTGAAATTGATAGATCAGATTATATCAAAGGGGTGACAGAGTTTGTGACCAACCACAGGATAAGTCCTTTCTTTGCCTGTGCAAACAAAGAGGTCTATGTTGAAAAGGAATTTATTGATGCAAGGGGAGACATGATCAGGATAGATAGGCTTATAGTTGATAATGACGAGGTTACAATACTTGACTTCAAGACAGGTCAACAAAAGGATGCCTATGCCCAACAATTAAGACATTATGCCAATGTGATAAGAGAGATTTACAAAGACAAAAGGGTAAGCGGCTACATACTGTATTTCGATTTAAAAGAGGTGCAGGTGATTATGTGATTTCACAATATAATAGAAGGGATTTTTGTCCTGTCTAAGTTAGGCAGTACAAGAGATTTCCTTTTGGCTCTAAAATACTTTGAGAAGGTGTGTAAAGAACTTTGAATAAAAGATTTACTATTGAGTGCTTGATTGATGAGGACTGATAGGTAGGGAGATCGGAGAAGCGCCAAAGGTCTTTAGCCAGGGAGATACCTTTGAATAACTCAGAAGGCACGATGATAAAAGAAGGGCCTCTCTGGATTGCAATACAGTCCATATGCTTCGGCAGTATGGTATAAAGATAGTCTTTGCGAATCGATTAGTAAACAACTTGGTATAAAGCAGTAGATTAGGAGAAATTACTTGTTCAAATTGAGGATAAACAAAGGGCATTTTTAGCAGTAGGCGCTAAAAGGAAAAACAAACTTGAGGAGTTTTAAAAATTGAATTATTCAGTCATAGAGCAATCACAGGACCTCATATCGGCAGTCTTAGCTGAAATTGATACAACTAAGCATGACCTATCATCTAACCTCATAGTCTTTCCAGGTAAGCGTCCTTCTTACTTTTTGCTTGACGCAATAAGCAGGTTTAAAAAAACAGCATTTATTCCGCCTGTAGTCTTGTCAATAGAGGAATTCATTGACTACTGCTATGAAAATGAATTAGGTATTGTTGACAAAAAGATTGATACCCTATCATGCTGTAAGCTTTTAAAAGACCTGACTGTCAAAGGGCTCAAAAATTCGGCTCTTCAGGATCTTAATGCCTTTATTGCCCTTGCACTTAAGATTTACAGGGTCTGTGAGGAATTGATGATTGAAGGCATTAGCCCTGATAGGCTCATGCTTGATGATGTCCTCATTGATGAAAAGCTTACAAAAGCCCAGATTCAGAGGCTCTCAGGGATACACAAGGCTTTTTATAAAGAACTTACAAGGCAAATCTACTCTACCCGCTCACTTAGATACAAAAAAGTGTCTGAAGGTGAAATTAAGATAGAGGCATTTACAAAGGTCATATTTGCAGGCTTTTTTGCTACTACAAAGTCTGAAAAGTTGATTTTTAAGAGATTTGAAAAGGACCAAAGGGTCAAATTCATCTATCAAGATGAGACCTCGAGGTCTTTTTCTGCTGAAAGCAAATACACCCCACCACCAATCTCCATTGAGAAGATCACACTCTATGAATGCCCTGACAGTCATAGTCAGATATTTAAGCTTGCTGAGATATTAAAAAAAGACTACGAGACAAAAAAAGACGCCGAGACCTTTGCCATCATAGCCCCATCACCTGACATCATCATGCCACTGATAAACATTATTGACAGGGACTTTGATAGCTATAACATTTCTATTGGCTATCCACTTATTAAGACACCACTGTATTCATTTATCAAATGCCTTTTTGATGTCTTGATCTCAATGGACAATGACAGGGTGTACATACCTGATTATCTAAACTTTGTCCTACACCCCTACACCAAAAACATCACAATAAATAACAATGCGGAAATCACAAGGACTGCCTTTCACAGTATCCAAGATGAACTAAGTAAAAACAGGTTTAAAAATTACATTGCCTTGAAAGATATAGAGTGTCTGAAGGCGCTTAAAGATTTAGGGGACGAGTCAGTCATTGGGCATATCAAATCAATACACTCAAATACTATCAAGGCATTTAAGGACATAGGGTCCATTAATGACCTTTCAGGGAGAGTTAAGAAGCTCATAGACTACATCTACACTCAAAGCACAGCTAAGAGGCACATACTCTTTTTCCCATACTGCGAATACATGCTTGATGTCCTTACTGAACTTAGACACTCACTTATTGCAGGTGAGAGGTTTAAAACCCCTCAAGGGTATTTTGACTTTTTTAAGAGATTTATCAGTCTCTACAATGTCCCCTTTAAAGGCACACCAATTAAGGACATACAGGTATTAGGTTTTCTTGAGGCGAGGAATCTCAGTTTTGACAACCTCTACATCCTTGATGTCAATGAAGACATCCTGCCAAATACTGATAGAGAGGATACAATCATGCCCTATGATGTGAGGGTGAGATTAGGGTTGCCTACATATAAAGATAAAGAAAGGCTTTTTGACTACTACCTTAAGACTGCGATAAATAGCTCAAAAAGGGCAGTCCTCTTTTATGTAGAGGACAGCCAAAGACAGCGGAGCAGGTTTATTGAACAAATAATATGGCAAGTGCAAAAAAGTGAAAAGGACACTGATAAAAGGCCCTTTACGCCCCTTAGCTACAGCTTTACCCTTAAGCCCTATAGGCCTAAAGGCATCCCAAAAGACGATGCAGTAAGAGAATATCTGAAAAAAGAGATGTCCTATTCAGCCAGCTCCGTTGACACATACTACCAATGTCCATTGATGTTTTACTATCGCTATGTGCTGCTACCCTCTGAAGATGAGGGGGTATATGAAGAACTTCAGGGCAAGGATGTGGGGATAATTGTCCATGGGATACTGAGAAGATACTTCATGGACAGAGATACAAGATTCATTGAGCAAAAGTTTAATCAGGAACTTAACCATACATTTACAAACTCCTTTGGTGAAGCCCTAAGGGGCGAGACACTGATTGTCAAGTATCAGATACAAAAAAGGCTTGCTGAATTTATTAGTCAATATAGTGTAATCACAAAATCTACAAATATTGAGATATTAGAGTTAGAAAAAGAGTTTAAAACAACCATTGAAATCGATTTAAATGACAGAAACTACGATGCCTCAAGGTCATCCCTGTGGAAGCAGGAATCCAAGGGGAAGGCACAGGATTTCCATTTAAAAGGGAATAATCAACTAACACAGATCAACCTCAGAGGCAAGGTTGATAGACTTGAGCGTAGAGACCACAGTGAAATATTCATAATAGACTACAAGACATCCTCAGATAGCAGTCGGTATAAGGCAATGTGGGACAGGTTTGACATTGATAATCGCACCACCTGGAAGGATGCTATTAAGAGCATTCAGATGATCTTTTACATGCATCTTTTAAATACCGATAGGCATTGCGTTGATAAGCCTACAAATGCAAGCATCATGCTTGTAAGAGAAAGGGATGTTAACAGGGCAGAGTTGAGGCTTTTTGAAGATAACACCTCTACTTACAAAACCCACATCCCTGGCATAATCAATACTCTGATTAGGGAGATAATCACCTTGCCCAAGTTTGAACCAACCGATGACCTTAAAAACTGTGATAGATGCGATTATAAGGATATTTGCTGGAGGTAGAGTTTCACGGCTTCACTCCTTTAATCACCACAATAATCCTGCCGAGCACCTCTATTTGGCCTGATTTAAAGGAGCAAGGACGACCTGAGAGGCGAATCCCATAGGGAGGCTGCCTTAAAGGGTTCAAAGGAGATTAGATTTACTATATTGCCCCCAAAATTGCCCCTAGAAACCTGTAGGAGCAAGAGGGCATGCCTGAAAGCCTTTATACTGCCACAGGGTTTATTAAAAAAAAGGGCCATAAGTCATTCAGTCACCAAGAGGGGATTGAAATAGCATTATTTGTAAAAGTCCAAAGGTCTCGTAAAGAGGTGTGGCAATAAAGCCTTTTCAGCACACCTCTTACTCCTATCGGCAATTTAAGGCCGA
>CALEDV010000004.1 GCA_937949555.1 uncultured bacterium
AGGATTTACCCCAGGTGGCACATCAGCGACTCCTGCGCCGCCGCCTCCGCATGCAGAGAGCATATATATGGATACCGTAATTAACAGTATGGTTAAGAGTTTTTTTGTCATTTTCCCCTCCATTTATGACCTTAAATTACAATAATTGTATGCTCCCATACTAAAGAGAGCATTTCCTACTATAGAAAATCGGTCACCCGTGTCAGTTCTACCATAGAAAGTTACAGTTGCAGTATAGTTATTGATTAAATTTGACCTTGAAGAATACCTGCCTGAGGCAAGGTCATTATAGTAAGAATTTTTTCTTGGGACATCTACAAAAATGGCAAGCATCTTTGCTTCAGTAGATGTTACAGTTGTAAGTGGAGCAGGGAGCACCCAACTGGTGTACCCTTCGTATCTTTCAATTGGCGGACCACCAAAGGAATCTGTTGATATCCTATAGTCTATAGTATACCTCTCCAAGATGATTGTTGTATTAGGCGGTATGTCTGCATAGGGATTTAATGCCCTGATTTGAAAACTAACAATAGCAGTGTGGTCCCAATAAGGTTCAGGTTGATCGCCATCCTGTGTTGGATCACAGTCCGAGATAGGGAATACATCTACTTCCGTTGTTAAATTAGGGGTCTCTGTACTTCCCATATATTGGGGAGATATATTGACTAAGCAAATGTTTAGCCCCTTTGCATTTGCACAAAAACTGCCAGTGCTCTCATTTCCAACAGTTGCCCCCCCTCCACAACTTGTCAGTAAAATAGATAAGAACAAGACAAAAAGGCACCTCACACCTCGCATCATGTATGTTCCTCCTTGGTTTGATTTTAAATCTCTAAAAATTCAGGTAATTATAGTAAAAGTCACAAATAGTTGCAAACTTTTTTGCAATGACCAATAAATGATATACCTATTGCTGCCCCCTGTGTCAGAAATATCAACTCTGGTATAATCATTTGATGCAAGAGACCCTTATAGTGTTTGCCTTGATCTTATTGACAAGTCTGATTTTTAAAAAACTCTATGGTAATTCTGACAATGTCAAAGAGGGAATAAACGCTGTTGTTTTCAATGTGATGCTTCCTGCCCTGTGTGTTAAGACCTTTGCTGTGGCTAAGATTGACTATGCCCTGTTATTTGTGCCTGCTATTGCGTGGCTTGTAATACTATTTTGTACAGCAATTGGGTTTATCACTGCAAGGATAGTCTCTCGGTTTTTTTTGCTCTTTGACAACGAGATAGGCGTGCTTGTATTAGTAAGCGCCTTTGGAAATGTGCTTTATCTTGGCGCCCCTGTGCTTGCTACGCTTTACGGGCAGGAGGCCGTTAAATATGCACTGGTCTTTGACTTTCTCGCAAGCACCCCATTGGTATGGACTCTGGCTGCCTTTATCGCATCCTATTATGGTGATAAGGGTGGCTTTAGTCTCAGATCTTCCCTGAAGACTATAATAGGCCTTCCGCCCCTTTGGGGCATTGCTATTGGTGCAGGAATTAATGTGGCAGGATTTCAGATTGATGGATTATTGTTGAAATTCTTTGATATGCTTGGATGTGCTGTTACACCCTTGATGATTTTCTCAATAGGCTTGTCTTTGAAAATACCGCCTATCAAGTATGCCTTTGTCCTTATCCCCTTTGTATTTATAAAGCTTTTTATTGCTCCCTTAATGGCCTTTTACATTACAGGGATATTCCCATTAGATGAGATTGCGCGCAAGAGCGCCATTACAGAGAGTGCCATGCCAGTGATGGTACTACTATTGATAGTCTCTGCGAGATATAAGCTTAATGAATCACTCACTGCCCTTGCAATTACCCTTAGCACTGCCCTTTCATTTATAAGCTTGCCTTTTGTAGCATATATGCTTGACAGATATATTTAAGATGGAGGACAGATGAAGATAGCCTCATACAATGTAAACTCGATCAAGTCAAGATTAGGTTTGGTTGTCCAGTGGTTGCAAAGGAGATCCTGTGACATAGATGTGTTGTGTCTTCAAGAGATCAAGACTGTTGATGAGGCATTCCCGTATAAAGACTTTGAGTCCTTGGGCTATGTATGCGCTGTCTCTGGCCAAAAGGCATACAACGGCGTGGCTGTGTGTTCAAAGGTAAGACCTGAGCATGTTGTAAGGGAATTTGATGTGGCAGAATTGGATGAACAAAAGAGGCTTATTGCCGTGACCATTGGTGGTATAGATATCTATTCAGTCTATGCCCCCCATGGTGACCTGAGGGGGATGGATAAGTATTACTACAAACAACGTTGGTATGAGGCATTCAAGGCCTATCTGTCAAGGCAGCCTGAGCAAAGGGGTATTGTGCTTGCCGGGGACTTTAATGTCGCCCTCACAGACATGGATGTGTATGACCCTGTATTGTTGAAAGATACAATAGGCACAATGGATGAGGAGAGGCTTGCCCTGATGGATATTGTCAATATGGGTTTTACTGACACCTTCAGGCATATCCACAAAGAGGAAAGACAATTTAGTTGGTGGGACTACAGTGGAGGGGCAGTATGGAAGGATGAGGGTATGAGGATAGACTATATCTTCTGTAAGGGCAACCTGTCTGAGAAGATAAAGGAGGCAGAGATTGATCTCTGGCCAAGGAGACGGAGGACCCCAACCCCGTCGGATCATACGCCTGTTATAGCTGAGTTTGTGATATAATCTCTTTACAGGAGACAGTGTAATGGATGCAGCAAGACAAAGGACAAAGCCAGAATATATAACTGTAGAGCAGTTAGAAGAGAAGGTCTTCTTCATAGTGGATAAGAGGATGAAGGATATCCTTGTCTATAAAGAGGACTTCAGCGAGATTAAGGGTCTTTTAAAAGATATAACCTCGACAATGGTCGAGCTTGGGGAGGCTCAGAGGAATACAGAGCAGAAGATGGCCGAGCTTGCTGAAGCTCAGAAGAATACAGAACAGAAGATGGCCGAACTTGGAGAGGCCCAGAGGAATACAGAGGCAAGGCTTAGTGAGCTTGCAGAGGAGCAAAGGGAATCGAGGAAAGATATTGGTAGATTAGACAAGACTATGCAGGAGCTTGCTGAGGCCCAGAAGAATACAGAGATAAAGGTCAGTCAGCTGGCTGAGGAGCAAAGGGAGTCGAGGAAAGATATTGGTAGATTGGACAAGACTATGCAGGAGCTTACTGAACTCCACAAGGAGTCCAGAAAGGACATCAATAGATTAGACAAGACTATGCAGGAGCTTACTGAACTCCACAAGGAGTCCAGAAAGGACATCAATAGATTGGACAAGACTATGCAGGAGCTTGCTGAGGCTCAGAAGAATACAGAGATAAAGGTCAATGAGCTTGCGGAGCAACAGAAAAGGACAGAAAGGGCCATTGAAACACTCACTAAAACTATGATAAAAACAAGAAGTGAATTAGGTGGGCTCGGCCAGTCCTTTGGTTATGCCCTTGAAAATGAGGCCTACAGGGTGCTCCCATCCTATTTAAAGAGGGTTCACAACATAGATGTTGTGGATAGATTCATAAGGACAGAGATAAATGGACAGGAGGTAAATATCTTTGCAAGGGCAAAGAGGGCAGACAAAGAGTTGCTGGTAGTGGGAGAGAGCAAGACAAAGCTCGACAGTGTAGATGACTTGAAGAAGTTGCGGGTTAAGGTCAAGGCAGTAAGAGACTTTTATGGGACTGACGATATTGTTAGGGTCCTCATCACCCACTATTGTAAGCCAACAATCTTAAATAAGGCCAAGGAACAGGACATAATTGTGGTGCAAAGCTATGAGTGGTAGAATGAAGCCTTTAAGGTTTAGGAAAATACATGGGGCATTAAACATCAATATCGTGTTTTTGGCTGTTTTTTTAGTCTCGCTATCCTCCTGCACCCCTCCTGTTATAAGCCCTAACCTTATAGGACAGTCACGGCTTAACCTTCCAATAGCCGAATTAACGGCAAATCCAATCCCCTATGAGAATCGGCTCTTTACTTTCGGTGCGCAGATAGTGGAGGTAAGATTGATTCAGGAGGGGTCGGAGATAGAGGGTGTATATATACCAGTTGATGAAGGCGGAAGGCCAATAGGAAGCAAACATCCAAACACAAGGATACGGGCACTTTTCAAAAAAGAATATGGACTACTTGATCCAACGGTATATGAAAAGGGCAGGATTGTGACTATTGCAGGTGTCTTCAAGGGGTTACAACCTGATAAGATAGATGCCTTAAACTATCTCTTTCCTTATTTCCATATACAAGAGGTGTTCCTATGGGATAGGGTTTATCAAAGGGCACCTTATCCATGGTACACTGACCCATGGTACAACGATCCAGGTCCCTTCCGATATGGTTTTGGCTATTACTGGTGGCGTCGCTAAATCTGTCTATCTCTCTCTGAGGCACCCCTGGCAGGAAAATTCATAATATTGATGTACCACAACATCGGTGTGCCTCCTCTAAAGGCTAAGATGAAGGCGCTCTATGTGCTGCCCTCTATGTTTAGGTTTCAGATGTGGTTTCTAAAGGTAGCAGGATTCAGGATAGTCAAATTATCAGACATGCTTGATGCCATAGCGAGAGGCTCTCTCAATGATAGGCTTGCAGTGCTTACCTTTGACGACGGATACCTTGATTTCTATCAAAATGCCCTGCCAATACTGAGGGAATATAATTATCCTGCCACTGTATTTGTAGTATCTGACTTGATAGGGGCATCAAATGTGTGGGATACCTCGCGCTATGACAGTATTGTTGAACCCCTTATGAACCTTAGACAGCTAATAGAGATACAACGCAGCAATATCCAGATAGGCTCTCATTCTAAGACCCATGCGGATCTCACAAAAATAGACATCAATCAAAGGAGGCTAGAGATCTTTCAATCAAAGTCCAAACTCGAGGAAGTCCTTGGTCAGCCTGTGGAATATTTCTGCTATCCCTTTGGTGGATATACAGAAGATGCCATTGAGATGGTCAAGGATGCTGGATATAAGGCAGCTATAAGCACTAAAAGGGGTTTTGTGAGGGAGGGAGATAGTGTATTTATGATGAGACGCATACCTGTGAGGCTCAATACCCATCCTCTCTTGTTCATCTACAAAATTATGACCGATTATGAGGACCTTAAAGGGAGGGCTCGTGAGGGATAACAAGCCCCTTACCGTTGAGGCTGTTTATGACATATTCAATAGATACAGCGGAGGTGTCTTCAAGGACGACCTGAAGGTGATGTATGCACTGGCAAGACCCTATATATGGCTCTTTGTGGCTGCTGTATTGTGTAGTTCTGCCCTGTCGGGGATAAATGGCCTTATAGCCTGGGGCATAAAACCAGCCCTTGAGATGGTCTCTGAAAAAAGGTCAACCACGATCCTGATGCTACTACCCTTGGGTGTGATGGTGCTTTTTTGCCTTAGAGGTTTGTTTGTCTACTTAGCCAGCTACCTCATGAATGCCATTGGGGCAAAGATTGCTGTCAATATTAGGGAAGCCATTTATTACAGGCTGATGAGGCTCCCTATGTCCTTCTACAGCCAAAATCCAAGTGGTACAGTGATGTCAAGGATGCTCAATGATGTGGGCCTTATGCAGGCCGTATTTGCCGGCACTGTGAAGGATTTCATTGTAGAAGGGGGCTCGGCCATTGTCCTAATGTTTGTGGCTTTTTACAGGCGGTGGGACTTGGCACTTCTGGCCTTTGTTGTGATCCCATTGATCTTGTTGAGCATAGCCTACATCGGGAGGATCATGAAGAAGGTGAGTTCTAAGACGAGGGTGCTTATCTCAGATGTTACAACAACCCTACAAGAGACCCTGCAGGGCATCAAGGTCATCAAGACCTTTACTGTAGAAGACACAATGCAGCGGCGATTCAAAGAGGCATTGAATGCCCATTACAAAAACACTATGAGAGAGGTCAGGGTTGATGAATCCTCCAGGCTACTCTCAGAGGTCTTAGGTGGTATAGGCCTTGCGGCCATTATGGTGTATGGCGGCAGTCTTATTATTAATGACTCCATCACGCCAGGCACCTTCTTTTCCTTTGTGGCTGCTATGCTGCTTGTATATACCCCTTTAAAGAGATTGAGCAAGGTCCACAATGGTTTCCAGCAGATACGAGTAGTCTTTGAGAGACTAAAAGAGGTGGTCCTATCAGAGATGGAGAGGACTGGAGGGATTGATCATAAAATCAGAGGTTGTATAGTCTTTGAAAACCTATCTTTCAAATATCCAGGCACCGAAGAGTATGTGCTTAGGAATATTAATGTGGAGATCAAGGATGGAGAGATTGTGGCACTTGTGGGGTATAGCGGGGCAGGCAAGAGCACCCTTGTAGATCTGATATCAGGATTCTGGCAGCCCTCTGAGGGGAGGTTATTAATTGACGGTATAGATATCAATCAGATCAGCCTCAATTCCCTTCGTAAGGGCATAGGGCTTGTGAGTCAAGAGGTGGTGCTCTTTGATGATACTGTTAAGGCTAATATCAGTATTGGTAAGCCAGAGGCCTCAATGGATGAGATTATAGCAGCCTCAAAGGCTGCTTATGCCCATGATTTTATCATGGAACTCCCAAAGGCTTATGAGACAAGGGTAGGGGAGCATGGAGCCAAACTCTCGGGGGGGCAAAAACAGCGCATCACCATTGCCCGTGCCATACTCAGAGACCCAAAGATACTTTTACTTGATGAGGCCACATCCTCTCTGGATGCTGAGTCCGAGCAAAAGGTGCAACAGGCACTTGAAACACTGATGCAAAATAGAACCACCCTTGTAATTGCCCACAGGCTCTCAACGACACAGCGGGCAGACAGGATTTTAGTAATTAATAGAGGCATCATTGAGCAGTCTGGGTCGCACCAGGAACTCCTTGAGCAGGGAGGGCTCTACAGGGAGCTTTACAATCTGCAGCCTGCTGACAACAAACCCCAAAGCCACAGTTAGCATTGAAAAATCCTATCTCTGTCCTATCCCCATAATTTTAAACAGCATCAGTGCAATTATAAATTGCGCCTAAATCATCCTTATCTTGCATTTTTTATTGCAAAAAGAGGGCAAAGATGCAATAATAAGTTGCATCAACAATCGGGGCAGTTAAAAAAGCATTAAATAATAATAGGTTACGATGTGGCATTGCAATTGCTCTTATTAACCGTAAAGGATGTTTGATTAAAGGAGGATGAGATGTCAACTGTAAATACTACAACGGAGTTCCTCTTTATTGTTTCTTTAATGTTGACACTGTCATTATTATGCAGCTTCCCAAGGATTTCCTATGTCCTGTGGCATTCAATAAGGGAAGGCATAGAGGATTACAAGAGGAAGATAGGGTTCAAAAGGACAGAATTTAAAGACAAAAGATTCGTTGAGATAGATGTTAGGGGTAATCGTTAGATAGGAATCAGTTCTTCTCTGTATGTTTGATGCTTAGTTCTCTTATCTTTTTCTGCAGAAACTGTCTGTACACGCCTAATAGTATGGCTGCCCTTGAGATGTTCCATCCAGACTCATTCAGGGCTGAGAGTATCACCTCTTTTTCGGTGGTGGTAAGGGCGTCTTTTAGTTTTGGTGTCCTGCGCCTTTGGGTAGGACTATTTTCAAAGAGAAAAGGGGGTAGGTCTGAGGGTAAGATATCAATGTTGTTTGTGAGCGCCACAGCCCTTTCAATGATATTCTCAAGTTCCCTGACATTGCCTGGGAAGTTGTATCTGTTTAACAATGACATCGCCTCTGAAGATATGCCTTTTACTGCGAGGTCTTTTCTCTTGGTAGCATGTTTTTGAATAAAGTGTCTGACTAACAGTGGTAGGTCCTCCATCCTGCTCCTTAGGGGCGGCAGGTGTATGTTGATGACATTGAGTCTGTAATAAAGATCATCCCTGAATTGTCCCTTTGATACGAGGTCAGGGATGTTCTTATTTGTCGCTGTTATTATTCTAACATCAACCCTTACCTGCTTATTGCCTCCTATCCTCATAAACTCTCCCTCCTGCAGTACCCTGAGTATCTTTGTCTGAAATAGGACTGACACATCGGCTATCTCATCCAAAAATAATGTCCCCTCATGGGCGCTTTCAAAGATGCCTTTTTTGGGCATCAAGGCGCCTGTAAAGGCACCCTTTTCAAAGCCGAAGAGCTCTGATTCAATAAGGGTATCAGGTATTGCCGAGCAGTTAAGGGTAACAAAGGGCTTGTCCTTTCTAAAGCTGAGGCGATGGATTGCCCGTGCGATGAGTTCTTTACCTGTGCCGCTTTCTCCTGTAATAAGGACATTGCTGTCTCCAGAGGCAGCCCTTTTAACAATGTTGAAGATCTCCTGCATCCTCTGGCTGTTGCCAAGTATCTCCTCAAAGCCCTCAGTCTTTGAGTGTGAGACTACACGCCCCTGCAATGCAATCTTTAGTTTATGGGCATCTAAGGGTTTTTCTATGTAATCTGAGGCCCCTGATTTCAATGCCCTCACTGCCTTTGTTAGTTCTGGATTTGAAAAGGTAATAACTGGCAATACTGAAGTAAGGGTGGTTAGATTATCCTCCCATCGGTCATCATCTAAATCAAGCAAGGCAAGGTGAAATCTCTTTAGATAATCAACATTTCCTATTTGCTCAGCGGACTTGGGTTTCTCAACGCCAATGCTGATGCCACAGGAGCTTAGCAAATTTATTATCTCTGCAGTCTCTTTAGATGATATTATTAGCGCCTTTATCATTGTCTTGCCCTCAAGCCCTGCCAGATTTTATAGCCTTAGTTCGTGCCTTACATTACTGATGCTTACATAAGATTCATTGGGTGCTGTATAGTTGCATCCATCGGCGCCATGGATCTGAATGCCCGTTATCAGGGCATAATCAGCTTTTTCAGGGTCAACCACCTTGTAAATTGCAGATTCTATATCTTTCTGTATAACTGTCCTTGCTTTTATCGTAACATCCAAAAGATTAAGGCTTTCTGCATAGTCAATTGTCTTGAGTAATCTATGCCTCAGGATGCCCATCTCGACATCATCCTCATCAAACGCAAGGTTTGTGGTTTTTCTGCTAATCTCATTATGAAAGGCTGCTAAGGCGCCGCAGGCAGTGGATTTATCTATGCCAGGACGGCTGCATAGCCCAAGTTCACCCCTAATCCCTATGGCTATATGAGGCAGGGCGTAAAAGACATATCTCCTTTTATCCACATTCTCAGGGGCGTGATGAATGGCAGCATTGAGCGCCGTCTTGCCTGCTATGAACATACCGCCAAGGCTCGCAAGATTAAATGCCACACCCCAGTATTTACTGACTTTTGCTGAAAAGGATTGAGATATCTCATCCCTGCATATACAGACAGAGGCAATAGAGTTTTCTGCACTGAATCCAAAGGCGCTGAGAGATCTAAAGGTTTTCTCTATAAACTCCTCTTCAGTGTAAAATTGTGGAAAATATTTGGCTATTGCCTCTGCTGCATTGTTCATATAAATCCTCCCTTTAGAGATTACTTTGTTAGTATGGGCATCCCGAGCAACGGCCAGAGGCTCACAACTGCGAGGGCTATGACTGCTATAAGTATTATGCTCATAGGGATACCGTGTTTAAAGAATTCCCCAGTTGAGAACTGCTTTGACTCATAGGAGATCGCATTTGGAGCAGCGCCAATGAGCAGTAAAAAGGGCATACCAGCGGTCGCCAGTGATGCATAGAATATAACATCAGGGGCAACACCAAGATACTTGGCTACTACCAATGAAACAGGCAAGGATATGGCAATGGCTGCCACATTCATGATGAAGTTTGTCATGATCAGCACAAAGGTAGCAATTGCAAGAACAAAGACAAGCCAATGGGCATTTTGAAACATCACAAGCCAATTTATAGCTAACCACTGGGCAGCCCCTGTCTTCCAGAGACAAAAACCTATGCTCATTGCCCCACTAAACAGCAGGATGATGTTCCATGGTATCTCCTCAAGCTCTTTAACTGTAAGCACGCCCATAAGGAAGAACAGCAGTGTGGAACACAGCATTATAGAGGCCCTGTCTAATGTTGCAAGGGCGGGCACAAAGGACTGTAGTGACATAACTAAAACTACAGCAATCACACAGGTTATCACTATCTTCTCATTCGTTGACATTGGGCCAAGACCTTGGTAGAGTTTCTTGACCTTTGCCCTCAGACCAGGGATTTGTTTTTTTTCAGGTTTTAGAAAGAGCATAAAATAGCCCCATATTATGGCAACCATTACAGAACCCACTAAGAACATATATTTTGTTAGCTCAAAAAAACCTATATCCCTACCAGTGAACTCTTTAAACATACCTGCTGCAGCAGGACCTCTGGCTGCCCCAAGGAATGTGATAATACTGCCAGCGCCTGCTGCATAGGCCATGCCTATAAAGAGTGCCTTGCCAAATTTAGTCTGCTTATCGCCTTCACCGTAGAGGGCATTTATTGCCAACAATATTGGAAAGACCGTTGCAGCAGCGGCGGTATGCGCCATTACGAGGGTTAAGGCAGCGGTAACTACACAACTACCAAGCAGTATCATGCTTGTCTTTTCCCCGACCACCTCAAGCATCTTGTAGGCTAACCTCTTTGTTAAACCAGATTTTGTAAAGGCAAGTCCCACTACCACTGACCCAAAGATGAACATGACAGAGGGGTCCATAAAGTCCCTGAAGGCCTCCTTTGCAGTACGGATGGCAAAGAGCGACTGAAATACGCCAATGGCAAGGCTTGTCACACCGATTGGCAAGACCTCAAAGACCCACCAGGTGCTTGCAAGCAGAAAGAGCGCTATGGCGCCTTTGCCCTCTTTGGTAAGCACAAAGTGTTTGCCTGTGGGATCAACGGCATCGGGCCATTGGGGCATATAATAAACAGACAAAAAGAGGGTTAGACCCAAAAAAATGAAAAATAACCTCTTATAGTCAATCTTTTTCTTAGGAACGCCTATGATTATCTCTGCCGGTATCTCAATAAAGGTGGGGGTTCTTGTCTCAGCCATTATTCCTCCGTTAACATTATCGATGAAAGTTCTTTGAATACATCAAAGATTGTAACAACTCCAATAAGCCTCTTTTTGTCCTCTAACACCGATAGAAAAGTCAGATCATGAAACAGCATAAGGTATGCAGCCTTTGTTATGGCATCCTCTGGTTCAACGAAGGCCTTTAGCGGCGTGTAATACCTGCTTATCTTCTCTTCACTGAATCTCTTTGACTGGTCGTCCAATACGGTATCCCATAACTCCGCAAGGGCAGCCTCATTTTCAAGGACTACCTGTGCAGAGCCCACAGGGTGCAAGAATTGAGGCGCTAATCCCTTTATAAACTCTTTGAGGCATAGAGAGCCAATCAGGTCTTTGTTTTCGCCATATATCAGAAAACCGACGCCTTGAATATCCCCTTTATCTGGATGTTTGTCCCTTAAGGTCTTAAGTGCCTCCTTGATTGTAAAAGTGGCAGGCACTACGAGTAGTCTGTCTTTTGGGATAAGGATGTCTTTGACTTTTTTATGTGTTTCCATTGTAACCCCTTTGATGTAGATATAGTTAAAGGGAAGCAGAGGGCAGGGCGCCCTTCACTTCCCTTTGAGTGATTGATCTAATATAAGTTATTGCTTTACGCTGACAGCTGATGGCTCAAACTCTGGCCCTGTGTAGATGCCCTTCTCGCAAAGGGTGGGCAGATACTTTTTAACTATAGAGCTAAAGCTCGTTGGGCATAGGAGTGAATCGATCTTTTCCTCCTTTATGGTCTTGGCAATAACCTTCTCTGGGTCACCTTCTGCCTGCACTATAAAGGCTTTGATGCCCTTTGCCTCAGTCTTCACTATGCCCTCTGCCTCACTTAGATACCTTGTCATCTCCTTCCTTGCATATTCCTCTGCCTGTGGAATAGCGTCATAATCTACGAAGATCTCCCTGTTGAATATGCTTAATATTACCAGTTCTCCACCGTTGTCCTGAACCTTCTTCATACCATGCCTTAAGGCATCCTTTGCATTTAATGTTCCATCATAGGGCACTAATACTTTCATTGTCTTATCCTCCTTGGGGTTGTTTGTTTAATCAATCTTGATGAGAGATAAGCATTTGTCGTGCCAATACAATAAGGCATTGATATAAAACAAACTATGGATAAGATGAAATATTTTTACTGCATATGCCAGCGCAATAAATTACTGCATAGGCGCGTGCAAACTTTTATAGATTATCGGTCTTCATCCCCAGTAATGGTGATATTGTTGAGTTCGATGCCCAGCAGTTTGATCTTTTGCTGTAGATTTTGTCTGTGGATGTTCAATATCCTTGCAGCCTCAGAGATGTTGCCCTTAGAGCTAACCAAGGCTGACATAATCAGTCCCCTTTCAAACTGTATCTTTGCATCCCTGAGTGGCATTAGAGATATCTTTTGGGTCTCCTCAGACATAGCCTTGCCCTCTTCAATGTATTTAGGCAGATCTGGGTATTCTATAGAATTGCCTGTGGCAAAGGCCATTGCATACTCAATAATGTTTTCTAACTCCCTTACATTGCCTGGATAGTGGTAGTTTAACAGCACCTGTAGGGCATCACGGGATATGGAGTCAACGCTTTTACTGACTGATTTGCCCTTGTGTTTCTGGATGAAGTGATTGACGAGCATTGGGACATCCTCTTTTCTCATCCTAAGGGGAGGCATTATGATGGGTATCACATTGAGCCTGTAATAGAGGTCTTCCCTGAACTGTTTATCTGCAATAGCCTTAGCAAGATTTCTGTTCGTAGCGGCAATGACCCTTACATTTACCTTGCGTTGCTGCACATCGCCAACCCTCTGAAAATCGCCGTCTTGCAGCACCCTGAGTAGTTTTACTTGCATTATCAAGGGGAGTTCTCCTATCTCATCTAAGAATAAAGTGCCCTTGTCAGCCTCTTCGACCATGCCCTTCTTTTCGGCCACTGCACCCGTAAAGGCACCCTTTGCATGACCAAAGAACTCGGACTCCATTAGCCCCTCTGGAATAGCGCCGCAATTTACAACAACAAACTTGCGTTTTGCCCTTATGCTGTTGCTATGAACCGCCCTGGCAACAAGCTCCTTTCCAGTGCCACTCTCTCCAGTAATCAGCACATTGCTGTCACTTGAGGCTGCATGACGCATGATCCTGAATATCTCGTGCATCTTTTCGCTATTTCCAATAATATTCTGGAAGGAAAACCTTGACTCTACCTGTGTCCTGAGGGTTATGTTTTCATGCTCCAATCTCTTGCGTTCTAAAGCCCTTCTTATGGGTATGCGCACCTCGTCAGGGGTGAAGGGTTTAGGGATATAATCATAAACGCCATCCTTAATGGCGTTTACCGCTGCTTGTACAGTTGCATAGGCAGTGATGATTATAAAAATGGATTCAGGAGACAACTCCCTTGCCTGCCTGAAGAGTTCCATGCCGTCAATCTCTGGCATCTTGAGATCGGAGATAATAATATCGAAGGTCTTGGACTTTATCTGCTCAAGCGCCGTAAGACTGCTCATAGTAGTGAATACCTCTATGTCTTCAGTCTCAAGGATCGCCTTTACTGCCTCTAATATGCTCGCTTCATCGTCAACTACTATCGCCCTAATTGTCTCCATTTATTGGTAACCTCACCGTAAAAGTTGTCCCTTCGCCTACCTTGCTTGAGACATTGATTGTGCCGCCGTGTTTTTTAATGATTCCATAGCTGACCGCAAGACCCAATCCTGTGCCCTTTGACTGCTCCTTAGTAGAAAAGAAGGGGTCAAAGATCCTTCCCAAATACTCCTCGGGTATGCCCACCCCAGAGTCTGATATGATTATTTCTACGGCATTCTCTGCCTTTCTTGTGGTCACCTCTATCTTGCCAGGCTTTATTATGGCATGAGTGGCATTTAAAAGCATATTGAGCATAACCTGTGTTAGCCTGTCTGGGTCTATCTGTATCTTTGGCAGGTCCTCTGCTAAAGTCAATATTATCTGAATATCATGGAAAATCTCCTGCTCTGTGAGTGTCTTAACAGCCTCATTCACGGGTTTGTTTACATCCATCTCTACCAGATTTATTGGCGTTTCCTTTGCAAAGGTCAGTAATTGTCTAACTATCTCCCTTGCCCTAACGGTTTCTCTTACCATTATACTTAGCTTCTCCTTATTGGGGTCATCCTCAGAGGCCTTTTCTAACATCAAGGTTGAGAAGGTGAGCACTGATGTCAAGGGATTGCTTATCTCATGGGCAATCCCAGATGCCAATATCCCAACAGAGGCGAGTTTCTCAGCGCCTACTAACTGTTTTTGCTTTTCCTTTAACTGTCTGAAGGCATTGTCAAGGTTGACCATTGTTTGATGGAGTCTTTCTATCATTATGTTAAAGGATCTCTGAAGTGATGCAAGCTCGTCATTGCCCCTAACATCCTCAATCCTATCCGGGAAATCTCCCTCGGCTATCCTCCTTGTGGTTGCCTCTAAGTTTAGCAGTGGTTTTATAACTGTTATGGCAAATCTAATGCTGACAACTAAGCCTATAAAAAGCGCTGTCAAGAATGCCATTAGGAGTATTATCATAGCCCTTTTGATCATTAAGTTGATGTCGCTCTTTTCCTTATTTGTGAAATTGACGGTAAACTCCTGAATCTCCCGTGCCTTTATGCGCATAGAGTCAACTAAATTACCCTCCTCTGTGAAGAAAGAAAAAAGTCTATTTATCGTCTTCTTGTATCTCTCAAGATTATTATTATGCCCCAATAGAGATATAACTTTAACAACCTGAAGATAACTTTCCTTGCTTCTATTTGCCACAAAGTTTCTCTCCGCTGAATTCAGTTCAGCCAGAAGCATTGGCGCTGTTAGGATCATTTCCTTTGATATTATGGCACCGTATTTAATGAGTAACTTCATATCTTCATCTTGCTGATTATTGTTATCCACTATCTTCATAAAGGTATTTTCATAATCTTCTATGGACAGCTTGAGATTGTTGTAATTGTCCTGTCCTATCTGGATTACAAACTCAAGTCTTATGTCTTCTATCTCCTGCTTAAGTATCTGCATCTGGGAGTGAAATTCTTTGAGCTCTTCAATGCTCTTGTAGAGCAAGAAATTTTTCTCATGTCTGCGGGCATCGAGCATCCTGCTGGAAATGTCATTAACAATGGATACAATATGGAGCTTCTCAGAGATTAACTTAAACTGCCAGAAGATGAGCAGCCCTACAGTTACTCCAGATATGATGTAGCATATAATCCCAATGTATAGCTTGTCTCTTATCTTCATATTAAAAATATGCCAAACTTACTAACCTTAATGGGTTCAATCAATCCATAGGGATAGACAGTTCACCAATTTCAGGGGAGAATATCTCCTTTCCTTCCTCATTGAGGGAGTTTAGCGCGACCTGTTTGTTGCCTCTATTTTTTATACTCAAAAACACCTTTATAACAAGCCTTATTTTAACCCTATAAACTTGTTTAGTTTTCGTCATTTTTTAGGGACAATTTTTTAGCCTAAGGGTATGTTTATCCTGAGTGCTATCGTTTATAAAGATAGGTATTGAGCATTTCTCCCTGTCGTCAAGCAGCAGATTTACTGCTTTATTAAGTTCAGAGGCTCTGTCGGTGCCCTCAAGGAAGAGTATAATGGAAACCGATAGGTCCTTGTATGCCTTCAGTATCTCCTCATCGGGATAGCCTGAGCAGAGGATCTCCCTGCTTTTTATTTTAGCCTTCCAGAGCCTCTTTGCAACGGACTTTACAGTCAATAATGTCTTCTCCGATACATCCTTGAGCTCCTCCTGTTCTGCAGCACTGTAGATATGAACAGGCACAATCCCCAAGAGTATAACATCAGAAAGGGCAATAGCGGTCTCTTTAATCAAGAGTTCTATATTGCTCTCTGAGGGTTCATTCTCATCAAGGGGAAGCAAAAAGTGTCCTGGGATAAAGGCAACAGGGCAGCTCTTAGGCTTTATAAGACCTCTAAAGTTCGGCGGTGCATATACGATGTCAATGTTTTCGGAGGATATGTTTTTGCTTATAGCCCTGTCAATATCCCCTTCTTCTTCTATGAGATATGCCTTTATGCCCTGCCCCTCGTCTTTTACTATCTTTACAGCCTCATCGATTCGGAGCCTTGCATCTCTTCTGACAATATCTTCGACCCTTGGGATTGCATCGTAATAAGGGAGCATCTCATTGCTGAAAACACTGAGTATGAAAAGGGGACCATCCCCGGCTTGAGATCTGTGAATGCCATAGCGTAAGGCTATCTTTGAATGAATTGTCCCATCAAAAAGCACGAGGTGTTTCATGAGTCCTCAATTGCAGTATATTCTCAAAGGTATCCGCAAAAGATACCTGTTATGGTTTTGTAAGGGCAAAGGAGATTTAAGGGTCAGTATTTGCATAATCGTAGGTTATATTTAAGTCTCTTCATATTTCATGCCAGGTGATTGCGCATTGGATTTGGGCGCTAATCAAGGACATGCAGTTTTTTGAATGCATGCATGGCGCAAATATTTACTGCGGTATTATTGCTGTAAAAGGGGAATGATTGACCTTTGGTAGTTACAAAAATAAGCAATAAGACAGCGAGGGCAATTCCCCTGGATGCCTACAGTCTATTGATGAATCTATGGGTGTATGAGGTTGAATTATACTAAACTCCTAGTTTTTTAAAGGATTTATAAGCATTTATCAAGCCATTTGTTGAGGAGTCATGGGAATTAACCTCACTGTCGTCGCTCAATTCCGACAATATCTTGTTGGCAAGTTGTTTGCCCAATTCAACACCCCACTGGTCAAAGCTAAAGATATTCCATATCACACCCTGCACAAAGATCTTATGCTCATACATCGCAATGAGGCCTCCTAAGGTTCTTGGTGTGAGTTTCTTTACTAATATTGAATTTGTTGGTCTATTGCCCTCAAACACCCTAAAGGGCAAAAACCTTTTAATATCTTGCTCTGAGTAACCTGCCCTTTGGAGTTCTTCTCTTACCTCTTGGGCAGTCTTTCCCCTCATGAGTGCCTCTGTCTGTGCAAGGAAGTTGCTTAAGAGTATCTCATGATGTCTGCCAATAGGGTTGTATGAGATTGCAGGGGCAATAAAGTCACAGGGTATGAGCCTCGTGCCCTGATGTATTAACTGATAGAAGGCGTGTTGTCCATTAGTGCCCGGTTCTCCCCATACTATTGGTCCTGTGTTATAGCTGACCCTTTTACCCTCCCTATCCCTCTGTTTGCCATTGCTTTCCATGTTGCCCTGCTGAAAATAGGCAGCAAAGCGGTGCATGTATTGGTCATAGGGTAGTATTGCCTCTGTCTCCGCGCCAAAAAAATTGACATACCAGATGCCAATCAGCGCAAGTATAACCGGTATGTTTTTTTCAAAGGGAGCATCTTTAAAGTGCATGTCCATTGCATGGGCGCCCTCAAGGAGCTCAACAAAGTTTTCAAATCCAATAGTGCAGGCAATGGAAAGCCCAATAGCAGACCACAGTGAATACCTGCCTCCAACCCAGTCCCAGAAGCGAAACATGTTTGCTGTGTCAATCCCAAATTTCTCTACCTCTTTAGTATTTGTTGATATTGCCACAAAGTGTCTTTTTATGTGCTTTTCATCCTTTGCATGGGATAAGAACCATTGTCTTGCACTGTGGGCATTGGTCATTGTCTCTTGGGTCGTAAAGGTCTTTGAGGCTATCATAAATAGAGTTGTCTCTGGGTCTAATCTTTTGAGGGTTTCAGCGATATGTGTGCCGTCAACATTCGATACAAAATGGGCTTTTATGTTGGGTTTCCATAGGGGTTTCAATGCCTCAGTGACCATTACAGGTCCTAAATCAGAACCACCGATACCGATGTTAACAATGTCAGTAATTACCTTATCAGTATATCCTTTCCATGAGCCAGAGATTATCGCATCAGAAAAGGACCTCATCTGCTCAAGCACTGCATTTACTTCGGGCATTACATCCCTGCCATCAACATATATCGGTTTGTTTGAGCGGTTTCTGAGCGCAACATGAAGCACTGCACGGTCTTCGGTCTCATTTATCCTTGCGCCATTAAACATTGCCTCAATGGCATCTTTTAGTTCGCACTCCCTTGCAAGGGCAAAAAGCAGATTCATGGTTTCTTGGGTAAGGATGTTTTTTGAGTAGTCCAGGAGTAGGTCTTCAAAGGAGACAGAGAACTTATTAAATCTACTTTTATCTCTCTGAAAAAGATCCTTTATGTGGGTTTTTTTAAGCAACCGATAGTGTTCCCTCAGTCCTTTCCATGCAGAAGTCTTTTGGGGGTTTATTTTTGGCAGCATTGTTTATCCCTCCTATGGGTCATTGCAAATATTCCTGTTGCAGAGTCTATAAAGAGCACAAATTCAATGGATTATAACATACAATAACTATTACAAGGCACGGGGTAGGCATTGATATATTTTGAATGCCCTTTGGGCGTTGTTTCTCCATATTTTTGCTGTTTTTATGGTATAGTTTAGCCTTATATAAATCTGCAGGGGGTTTTAAATGACCGATAATGAGCAACAAGGAAGACCGTTACCAACACCACCAAAGACACCCTTTGGAGGCAATAGATGGAATTTGGCAGGCGAAGGCTTAAATGAAGACCCTCTGCTTGCAGATAAATTAGCAATGGCTGCAGCAGAGGGTAAGATTGAGAGTTTTATAAACTCCAATATCCCTGACAGTGATCAGGCGAGGGCTCTTGCAATGATGATGCTCAGCATGTCTGGCATGGCTGACCTTTGTAAGTCCTCTGAGGCTTTTTCTAAAAATCATTCGGAGATAAAGTCAGAGGATGTTTTAAAATCCGCTGATAATAAAACCCTTGAGGTTTACAACTCAGAGGATATCTGTAGGGCAGTGCAAAGCGGAGATATACATAAGGTAAAGGAGATGTTGAAGGAGGAATATACGAAGCGATACGCAATGCCACAGGAGGATGATAGTAGCAGGCCACAGGATGAATCGGCAGTGAAGATGCAGCCCACAAGGCAGGAGCAGGAACTTATCGACAAATTGAGCGCTATAGCCTCCGAGAATAATACAAACATAGATTGGTTAATAATGAGGGCATTGAAGTTTTACATTGCAGAATACGAAAGGACTGGAAGGCTTTAGTCCTGTCTAATAATCTTTTACAAACTTAGATGTTAGATATTCAAACAAGCGTTTCCTATTACAAACCTTGGACCTTATTTTGGTTGTCCGTGCTGTTTGCTCATGTATACCTTGACGTGATTCTGTATAAGAGGTTTAAGTACTGGTTTAGTGGCATGAGATTAAAGAGTTTTAATAAAGACAAGATAGGACTTATAGTAAGGATATGGCTTCAGGAGGTGTTTTTTCAACGGCATCTGCTTGGATTCTCAAAGCTAAGATGGATAGTGCACCTGCTAATCTTCTGGGGTTTTATCGCCCTTGCATTCTTATCAATCTCTACCTTTTTGGTATGGGCTGCAGGGCTTTTGAATATTGACGGGGGCCGTTCTAAGGATATCCTTTATGGAAGTGGCTACAGGGTAATAAAGATATGGGGTAATGCCTTTGGTCTTGCACTGTTATTTGGGCTTATTATTGCCTGTTACCGCAGATTTATAGTGAAACCACCACAGCAATCTCAAGAACAGATGGATATTGTCCTTTTGTTATTTTTACTATGGCTTACGGTGTCTGGTTTTGCCATTGAGGTGCTGCGTATATCACTCATTAACCCCGCCATAGCAAAATACTCCTTTGTAAGCTATATATTTGCGCCTATGGGCAGATACACCTTTGAACAGTTAAGCCCTGTGCTGACAGCGCTCTGGATATTACACTCCTTTAGTGGTGTATTGCTTTTAGTTTATGTGCCCCACAGCAAACTCATGCACAGTATTGTCGCCCCGCTTGTGATAGCCGTTAATGCCGTTGAAGACCATGATAGGAGGGATATATATTGGCCAGAGGCCAGAAGATACAGGGGAAAAGGGTAGCCAAAAAACTGACCTGGCGTCAACTTCTTGAACTGGACGGATGCGCAAGATGCGGAGAATGCATGGTCTGGTGTCCTGTGTATGAGCAGGACAAACGAGAGTGTATTACAGCAAGAGGCAAGCTTAGATCCCTGAGGAATATTATTAGGGATTCCATCGGGCAGCAGGAAAGGGAGGAGTTCCTTGAGAGCCTGTATGAATGCTCCGCCTGTGGGCAGTGTCATGTGGTCTGCCCAATAAGGATAGATACGCCAGAGTTGTGGGAACAGGCAAGGGAGGCGTTAGTGTCCTCAGGTATTCCACAGCCCGATGGCCAGGTAAAGCAGCTTCAGACTATAAAAGCCTTTGACAATTCCTTTAGTAAGCCAAAGAGTGAACGAGGGCTTTGGTCTGAAAGGGCTTACCAAAAGGGTCTGCTGCTGAAGCCTCTCACCTTATGGACTGAGAGGATTACACCGGTGCTTTATTTTGCCGGATGCACTGCAAGTTTTGATGAGCAGATGCAGTCTGTGGCGGTACAATCAGCAAGATTGTTACAGGAGGCAGGGGTTGATTTCTTTATCCTTGGTAATGATGAGCCCTGTTGTGCAAGTAAGCTGAGAAGGATGGGGGACCCTTCCTTTCAGGAGGAGGCTTTAAAAAGGATAGAACTAATTGCAGGATTAAAGGTAGAGACCGTTGTGGTTTCCTGTGCAGGTTGTTATAAGGGGTTGTATGCTGATTACAGGTCTCTATGGCCTAAGGCACAGAAGGTGCTTCATCTGACCCAATTTCTTGACAGGCTCCTTACGGAAAAAAGGCTGCCCTTTAAGTATGATGTAAACAAGAGCGTAACCTACCATGACCCCTGTCATTTAGGCAGGCATAATAATGTATATGATGAGCCAAGAAGGGTGTTGCAGTCCGTTCCTGGCATAGAGTTTATAGAGATGCCAAGACACAGGGCTTTCTCATACTGTTGTGGTATGGGTGGAGGTCTTAAGGTTGCAAATCCAGAGATTCAACACAAGATGGCAGCTACAAGGATAAGAGAGGCTGAGTCTGTAGGTGTTGATGCCATAGTTACACCCTGCCAGACTTGTGTTCTTGGGCTTCAATATGGAGTTAAAGAGATCTCCTCTAAGATTGAGGTTTATCATCTGAATGAGATTATGGTGCGTTCTATATGCCCTGATGTATGTCACAATAATATCATGCAAGCCTTTGGTTATGTAAATAAGGAGGCCCTTTAATACTATGCAGATAGCAGCAACCCACAGTAATGTTGATTTTGACGCCCTTGCCAGTCTTGTGGCTGCAACTTTCCTCTATCCTGGGACGGTGGGATTAATACCAAGACAGATTCAACCCTCTCCGAAACAGTTTCTTTCTCTCCATAGAGAGATATTCCATCTGATGCCTGCAAAGGAGTGTGTCTTGAATAAGGTCTCAAGCCTGTTGATTGTGGATACCAACAACTGGAGACGACTTGAGGATGGCACTAAGCTAAGGGAAATGAATATACCTCAGATAATACTTTGGGATCATCATATGAAAGGGACAGATGTAGATGCCCATGTATCCTATCAAAGGGAAATGGGCTCTACTATTACGCTTATGCTTCAGGAGATGATGAGGCGTGGAACAGCCTTTACGCCCATGCATGCAACCCTTTTTATGCTTGGTTTGTATGATGACACTGGCAGCCTTACTTATCCTATGACCCGTTCTGAAGATGCAATGTCTGCCTCATATCTCTTGGAAAACGGTGCAGATCTAAATATAGTTAACTCTTTCTTAACCGATTCCTTTGATGCCCTTCAGCAAAAATTACTGTCGCAGATGATGGATAGCGCAGAGACATTGAACATAAGAGGTATAAGGGTAGGGCTTACTCAGGTGTTTCTTGAGAGTTCTGTTAATATGCTTTCTCAGGTAGTTGTTAAATTTAGGGAGCTCTCGGGGTTAGATGCCTGTATCGGAATATTTTCCTATTATGATAAATCCTTTGTGATTGGCAGGAGCATACTGCCTGACTTTGACGCTGGCAGCATCATAAGGCATATTGGAGGTGGAGGACATCCTGGTGCTGCCTCTGCTGTGGTCTCCGATATTGAGCCTGATAGACTTTATGGAGTCCTCAAGGAACTCATAGAAAATATAAATATTGAGTCTATCACGGTGGGTTCTTTGATGTGTTTACCCGATATATCTGTTTCTCCAGCCATGAAGATAGAGGAGGCAGTATCTTTATTCATTGAAAATAGTTCTTGCCGATGCCTTGTTGTGTTTGACAGGGATGAGTTTAAGGGGATTGTGGATAGGGAACAGATAGAAAGGGCAGATAAAAATGGAAAGGGAAGACTGCCTATAAAAACACTCCTCAGAGTCAATATGCCAATTGTTGCCCCCTCTCAATCTCTAAGGGAGGCTGCACTTTTGCTGATGGATGGTGACTATGGTGCGTTGCCTGTGTTTGAGGGTGGCAGCTTTAAGGGCATCGTTATCAGAAACGATATTATGCTGCATCTTTACGAGTTGTAGGCCCCTTTGCCTTATCACTTTTTGGGCTGCACATAACACATAAATCAGGGAGGGTTAAATGAGATCAGATATTGTTTTAAAGACTGAACTGCCAGGCTTAAAGATGCTCAGACGGGGCAAGGTGAGAGATGTGTATGAGGTGCAGGACAACCTCCTTATAATAGCTACCGATAGGGTATCGGCCTTTGATGTGGTGTTGCCAACAGGGATACCTAACAAGGGCAGGACCCTTACTCAGGTCTCTCTCTATTGGTTTAATCAGACCAAAGACATCATTGAAAATCATGTAGTTGCAGCGGATGTTGAAGACTACCCAAAGGTCTTGGCTCCCTTTAAGGATATTCTAAGACACAGGAGCATGTTAGTAAAGAAGGCTGAACCTCTTGCAATAGAGGCAATTGTAAGGGGCTATCTGTCTGGATCAGGATGGAAGGAATACAGGAAGTTAGGCTCTGTCTGTGGCATAAGGCTGCCTGTTGGATTGGTAGAGTCCTCTAAACTTACTGACCCGCTTTTTACCCCAAGCACAAAGGCTGAGGAGGGTCATGATGTGAATATCACCTTTGAGGAGACTATAAATATTGTTGGTAAGGAGCGGGCTGAAAGGGTTAGAGACATAGCCCTTGGAGTTTATAGCAGGGCAAGAGACATAGCAGAGAGAAAGGGTATTATCATAGCCGATACAAAGATGGAATTTGGCCTTTATCAAGACAAATTAATCCTAATAGATGAACTCCTTACCCCTGATTCTTCCAGATTCTGGTCTGCTAAGGATTATAAACCGGGTAAAGGTCAGGATAGTTTTGACAAACAGATAGTTCGTGATTATTTATTAACCCTTGATTGGGACCAGACCTACCCAGGCCCTGAACTGCCTGAGGACATCGTGAAAAAGACTGCAGCGAGATATGAAGAGATCCTCAGCATCCTGACAGGATAACTGTTTTTTTAGGAAGTGATTGTACTTAAGGGTTGATGTAACTGTTAAATAAGGGGGTAGGCAAGAATATACATTTAGGGAACATTATTTCCTCATAGCCCTTTGGATGTCTTTCTTTGCCTCCCGCTCCTTTATGCTGTCTCTTTTTTCATACTCCCTCTTGCCCTTTGCGAGCCCAATCTCGACCTTGACATGGGGCCCCTTAAAATAAACCTTCAGGGGTATAAGGGTGTATCCTTTCTGCATAGACCTCCCTTGAATCCTCAGTATCTCTTTCCTATGGAGGAGTAATTTCCTTGTCCTAAGAGGGTCATGATTCATTATGTTGCCATGGCTATAGGGGCTTATGTGGCAATTCAGTAGAAAAGCCTCAAGGTCTTTAATAAGCACATAGCTGTCCTTTAAATTAACCCTGCCCTCTCGGATAGACTTAACTTCGGTGCCCTTCAACGCAATGCCTGCCTCGTAGGTATCTTCAATAAAGTAATCGTGGTATGCCTTTCTGTTTTGGGTAATGATTTTCAATTGTAAAGGGCCTTTATGAACCACAAAGGGCCGAGAGGATATAGATCCCCTATGCCCTTTGCAGGATATTTAATAGAATATTAGGTCTTGTTAAAATCCAACATGGGGTTTGGCAGCCCTTTCCATGTCTCTTCTTGCTGCCATATCCATTAGAACGCGCTCTGTGCCAAACTTGCCTGGCTCGTACTTCTTGAGTTTAAGCGCCTCTCTGGCTCCATCTATATATTTGAGGGCAAGCTCAAGGATCTTCTCTGGGTCTGGTTCAAAGTGGAATGCCCCTTTAAAGCGTTCCATCCATACCTCGGTGAGTATCTTGGTCACCTCTGGGCTCGCCTCTACAGGGGATTCTCCCCCGAATATCACAGGCACGCCAGAGGCAGCAAAGTAACAACCTATGGCAATTGCCTTCTCTGACATCCATTCCGGGGCAATCCCTACAGCGGGCATCCCACCTATCTCATCAGATAGTCCCCCTTCTGCTGCCATAGCGCTTGCTATGGTTAATATTCTTGAGTTATCAACGCATGCGCCAAGGTGCAGGATAGGAGGTATCCCTATGGCCTCACAGACCTCCCTTAATCCAGGTCCTGCATTTTCAAGAGCCATCTCTGGCGTGAGGTATCCTGAGGTCCCGCAGGCGGCTGAACCACAGCCGGTAGATACTATTAGCACATCATTCTTTATAAGTTCTGTGGCGATGAATTTGTGTATGCCTGTGGACTGAACCCTTGAATTGTCGCAGCCCGCAAGACCAACAACACCCCTTATCCTTCCTGCCATGATTGCATCATTGAGGGGTCTAAAGGAGCCTCTCCATCGTCCACCTTGCATATACTCAATATACTCATGTGAGAAGCCACCTATCATCCTGTATTTTTCAGTAATGTGGCTGCCTCCTGTGGTCCTATTCTTGAAATTGTCGCAGGCTAACTTGACTATGTCGCGGGCTATCTCCTTTGCCCTGTGCTCATCGTACTGCATGTGCACCGCACCCTTCATCTTGCCCTTCTCAGAAGTGGTTATTATCTTGGTGTGAAACTTTCTTGAGAGGTCTGCAAGGGCAGGCATGATACACTGCACGTCCACTGTTATGGCATCAATCAAGCCTGTAAGTAGTCCTAATTCTTGATTGGTAAATCCTCCGGCTGTAGGTATGCCGTGTCTCATGAGCACCTCGTTTGCAGTGCAGCACATGCCTCCAAGGTTTATGCCCTTCGCACCCTTTGATTTCGCATACTCTATCATCTCCGGCTCTGAGGCAACATCGACGATCTTCTCAGAAAGGGTTGGCTCATGTCCGTGGACTACCAGATTGACCTCATCTTCCTTGAATATGCCAAAGCTTGCCTCGGCCTTTATTGGACTGGGTGTGCCAAATAGTATATCTGTCACATCAGTAGAGATCATGCATCCACCCCATCCGTCAGCAAGGGCTGTTCTTAATCCGTGAAGCAGTAGGTTGTCTGGCTCATGGTCAACGCCCATAGTAGTCCTGTGCATGCTCTCTGAGATCTCTCTATCTACATTTCGTGGGACTATGCCCCACTTTCTCCATCTCTCTTGGGTCTTTTTGGGCGCCCTTTTGATGTAGTTGATCTCGCCCTTTTGGCGCTGGAAGTCCTCAAGGAATCTATTTGCTACATCCAATGCAACATCGTTGACTGGTCTGCCCTCAAAGTTGATATCTAATATTGAGGCTACCCTGTAGAGCTTTTTTACATCGGTTATCTGAAAGTCCTTTGTCTCTCCCTTGGCTACTGCCAATAGGGTAAGCACCATGTCCCTTGCATGGTCGCTGTGGGCTGCAGTACCTCCGGCAATCATGCGGACAAAATTACGGGCTACAACAGTAGGCAGCGATGCGCCGCATACGCCAACTATGTCGTTTTCGTCTCCTTTGCCCATTAATCTGCAAGGTCCCACATGACAGGCCTTGCAGCATGCACCTTTTGCACCTATTGGACAAGGTTTGATCCTTGCTGCCCTTTCAAAGGCAGTCTCTATCTTGTGCTCCTCAGCCCATTTTAATATCCTGTTGGCATCTTTGTTGCCGCTTTTATCTCTTGGTTGCATTATATCCTCCTTGTTTATAGGCCTTGCTACAGTATTGAATCCATCTGCAGGGCAGGGTGGTCCACTTGGGTTAAAAACTCTAAGAGTTTCTCTGAGTCCTCACAGATGGTCTCATCGGCTATCTTATCAAGAAGCTCTGCTACACCCTCTGCCTCTGAGAGCCTCTGGAAGTCTTCTTTTATCCTCTCCTTGAGAGATTTTGGCATCCATACTATCCTCTTTATGCCGCCGTCACCGAAGAGGAATTTCTTGCTGGTTATAAAGTTCACTCCAATCCCCATAAAGCCTGGTGTCTGTGCGCCTCCGCCTACTGTACCAGCAAGGGTAGAGAACTTCATGCCTATGGGGGTCATACCTGAATAGCCCCTGTTGACTATCATCACCCCATTTGCCTCTGGGATAATCGCTACAATGCACTCAAAGCACCCGCAGGAGGTCATGGGATTCTCCATAATAGTGTAAAGATTCAAGGTCTCTACTGCGCCACCAGAGGCTTTCTTTAGATACTCGTCAACGCCTGTGTATCTTCCATACCTCGGATCAAGCATCTCTCCCTTCGTTATTGGTTGATTGCCTCCAGTGGGATCTATCTCAAAGGCAGCCTTGCCATCGAGCCAATTGTAGGCGCCGCAGAGGCCGAGTCTTTCGGGGGTGATCACGCATACATGGGCAGGCGCAAAGGACTGACAGAGCAGACAGGAATAAAAGGTCTCCACTGCCTCATCGGTGAGGCTTCCTAATCTATGGTCACGCTCCTTGTAGGCAGCCCTTGCCTCCTCTCTGACCCTTGCTACATCTGCGGGTTCAGTATAAATAACCGTTTGAACCTTATCGACAATAGATTTAAACCTGTAGTGGGTCATGGTATTCAGGATGACACCAATGTGTTCGAGGGTTATACCGGCTGCCTTAGCTGCGTTGCTTATCCTGATCCAGTTAATATCCCTCTGTCCCATATGCCAAAGCCCCTGAGCCTCATTTATGTTGTGATGCACCTTTCTTTCAATGATAGACTCAAAGTCCTTCTGCATCTTTCTGCCGGCTACTTCTATGACGATACCAAGGGGCATCTTGCCGCCCTTTTCATAGTTTTCCTTCCAGTGGTCACCTACAATGATGACCTTGTTGTCCTCAATGTCCTCAAGCTCACGCATACGAACCCATTCAAAGGCATCGGTGCGCTGTCCGCCGAACTCTATGAAGGTGTCTTCTTTCCTGATTCTCTCGCCCTCAAAGGCAGGTCCATAGGAGACAGGAATAGGAGGTTTCTCAACAACTATTTTGAGTCCTCTAAGCTCAATAGCCCTCTGAACTATCTTGGAGTGGTCAAACTCCTTGTCCACCTCTTCATAGGTGCATACCCCTGTGGGATGGATAACAGGCACATCGGTATCGCAAAGGGCTGGGAAGCCCATATTTATCGCTCCAGCGCCAGTAGCCCACTTCAGGTCATCCATTTGCCCTAAGGCAATGGCAAAGGCAAATACCCTGTCTTTTTGATATTTCAGATGTTCCTTAAAGTCTCCTGGTTTTTTGCCTCCGAATATGAGAGAAGCCCTTATTGCCCAATCAAGGGCGTAAAGGGTGTGTTCTGTTCCAGGACCGAGGGGCACTATCCTTGAGTCCCAGCCAAGTTCTATCCCCTTTCTCAGCAATTGTTTGGTTACGCTGTCGCCATCGGACTGACCTGACAGGAAAGTCAGTATGTTTTTTTCCTGTAGCTCTCTTACGATGTTGACTGCTATGTCTTCTGTTGGGGCAGCTCCTATAATGGCTGCAAAGCCTGGCATTGTGCCGTCCACCAGTTGAACGCCCAAGTTTCTTTGGATGGTGTCTGTGATAAAACCGTTATAGGTAAAGTCAAACTCCTCTTCTTTACAGGGCTCAAGCCCATTGATATATCTCAGGGCAAGCATTATCTCTTCTGCAAAGAGCGTAGCCATGCCTGAATCAAGGGCCTCTCCTAAGTAGGGAAGCCATATCTTTTCATCTGGTTCTGGGTGTAGCAGCTCCTTTGCAAAGCCTAAGGCGACCTTCATGTCGCCGAGTTTTTTTACGGCAAAACCTGTCATGGCATAAATCATTGGGAGATAAAAGGCAGTGTCTGGAAACTCAAAGTGCAGGTCCTTTCCTTTATCTGCAATAGTCTTCTCAAGCATCTCCTCTGTTTGTGCCACAATGTTCTTTGCGCCTCTTATGGCAGATGAAGCAATTAGTTTAGACATCTAAGTCCCTCCTTCTTGGTAGGTTTAACGTGTCTTCAGAAACGTTGGTATTGCATTGGCCTCTCTTGGGCCAACAGTAATCTTCCAGCCTGGAAGCTTATCCTCAATGGCACCGCTGAGGATTGCCACATAACCAGGTATTATCAACTCTTTGTTTGAGATCTCATTCTCTATGCCACTTTCCTGAATGAATGCCGCAATCTTTGAGGCAGTAAACTTTCCAGCGGCCCATGCAGTAAGCACCGATAAGCCCTCGCTGTCCATAACCGCCAATCTTGCCGGCACCTTGCTGTTTTCTATCTCTCCTGTAACTATGAAGTAGGTGAGAGAGAAGTTGGTCGTTATCATAAGGGGGGCATCCTGCCCAGGCTCTCCTACTTTGTATATCTTTTGCTCCACCTGCATAGGCACCTGTGGGTCTGTGTATATGTTTTGTCTAAGGGTAAAGAGCACCAGGCTCTTCCACTTCTGCACACTGCTCAATACAACTATAGAAGAATACTTAGCCACACCCAGCGATGCTATCATTGTCTCAAGCATTGCATCGCTCCTCTGGGCAAAGGTTATAATTGGGTATCCCAGCGCCTTGATTCCCTTTTTTATAGCTGCCCTTCTGATGCAGGTGTTGTCTGCAAGTATCTCCTTTGCTGTCCTTGCCCCTGAATCAATGACCATGTCTTCTACCCCAAGGGACTTTATCTTATCAGTGAGGGCTGATAGCGCCTCAAGACCCTTTGCGTTCACACCAAGAGGGATTTTTAGATCCTTTGCGACCTTTGCCATGGCCTCTGCGTTGGCTTCGTTAGCGCCAAACAAGAGGGGCCTGTTGTCTTTAGCGATCTTTGCTGCACCTTCAGCCGATGTAGGGTCCTCAGTGTGGATGATCAAGGGTACCTGTGGCGCCTTTTTTAAAACTATGTTTACTGCCTCTTGTAGCTTTGCACCATCGCCTGAGGCATTGCTGACGAAGATGGCATCAATCCTTAATCGTTGTCCAACCCTCTCGATCTCAGAATCAATGACCTCTTGGGTTATGCTTTCTATTTCCTCGTGGCTTTGGGTATCCTTTATCTCCACTGCGAAGGCGCAGGGGTTAATGAATTTCTTTTCATGCCTAAATAGCACAGTTTCTTCGCCCATCTTAATAAGCCTGTCGCCCGAACCGATAGAAACAGGTCTTATTGGTGGCGCTGAGGCCTCGCCAAGTTTCTGCTTTGCCTCTTCGGACACATCAGGACAAAGGTCAAGGGAAACCTGCCTCTGGGCAAGTTTCATGGCAAAGGCAAGGCATGTAGGGTGTCCGCACTTCTTGCAGTTTGTCTTTGGTAAAAGCTTAAATATCTCAACTCCTGATAGAGCCATAGTTTATGTCCCCTCCCTTATATTAGTTCTTCAATAAAGCTGTTTATTGTTTTTACTGCCTCAGGATGTCTCATAATGAGCAGTTCTGCTCCTGAAAGCAGTAACGCCGCCGCTGTTGCCGCCTCCCATCCTATTGCCCTTTGCTCAAGGTTGCCCCATTGAGGAAGGTCTGA
Organism: uncultured bacterium; assembly: GCA_937949555.1. GTDB lineage: Bacteria > Nitrospirota > Thermodesulfovibrionia > Thermodesulfovibrionales > Dissulfurispiraceae > DUZI01. Next base: position 29,770 of record CALEDV010000004.1, read on the forward strand.
TTCAGAGGCTTGAGCCTCCTTTACTTTCCATACATAGAAGCCTATATCGCCCATCATAGGCGGCTGCATGATCACATCATTCTGTGTTAATGCAGCAAGCCTTATCCTTTCCATGACCGAATAACTGTATTCAATGCCGTAGCCAAGGGCAGAGCACATAGGGTCAGTAATGATCCGTTCTTTGTCAAAGCCCATTTGGGTAATAAGGATGTTGAGTTGTTTCGATAGATTGATGTCAAGCTCAGACATAGCAACTAATTTGTGATTATTTGCCATAGCCGCTGCTACAATTGTCTTGTGATTTGACTCCTGCGCCTTTCCGATGATGCAGTTTCTGCCCTTTGCTGCCTCTGAGGCAGCAACAAGCACCTGTGAGTCCTTATCAGGATTGTTCGAACCTAATATTATAAGGGGGACATTAATGGCTGCAAGCACATCGCTCACAGTCTTTGCTGCCTCCTCTGCACTCCTGTTTTCTCTGTCAGGATGTGTTCCTATCAGTCTCAAGGCAATAGCCTCTGCCTTTAGGTCATCCTGACAGTGTTTTGCCCATGTGACAGGGTCTGCTGACTTGCCTTCATAAACCTTTCTTAGGGTCTCAGGCCAGTCCTCAGGGGGGACATCTTGTATTTCATAGGCAATTAGAGGTTTGTGGGGAATTGTTCCCTCAAAGTTGTGGAAGGGCAATACATTCTCCCCGCCAAAGGTAGCGGTTTTATCGGTTCCAATAGTAACTTCGTAGACCTTGCCTGCATAGGTCTCTGTTGGTAATGCAAATGCCATATTAGCCTCCTATGTGTTGTGTTGTTTTCTTACATCTCTAAGTAAGAATGGGCAAACAGTGTGCTGCCCATGATCACCTCAAGGGTCTTTTTAATCTCCCTCATCTTCTGGGCATCTTCAATGGTCTTGCCCTCAATAACTGCATCTACCAGTGGTTTTTCTCTAATAGCCTCAGCCATCTCATGGGCATCGGCAATGGCAGAGGTAAGACCAGCGTTCATTAGCATAATGAAGTAATACTTATTGAGTATTGGTCTGATATGCTTGGGGCAGCCATTGGATATGTTGCTTAAACCTACTACGGTCTTCATGGGAGGGTCGTTCATCTCCTGAAACATCTTGATAGCCTCGATGACCTTCAGGGCATGGTCCTGAGAGGTAGCTATCTGCAGCACTAAAGGGTCAAGATAAAGGTCTTCTAAGGGAAGTCCATATTCCATAGCCCTTGCCATAATCTCTGCTGCTATGGCAGCCCTCTCTTCAGCATCTGCTGGCAGTCCGCCTTTACCTACGGTCAATCCAATCACCTGGGCGTTGTATTTTGCGCCAAGCTCAAGGATAGGGAATCTCTCTGGGTCATTGGATGTGGAGTTTATCAATGCCCTGCCCCAGGTGTTGTTGTGCACCTTAAGCCCTGCTTCGATAGCCTTGAAGTTTGTGGTGTCCAGGCACACAGGCAACGGGACAACCTCCTGGATGGTGGTCACCATCCACTGCATCAACTCTTCTCCACCGTCTTCGGCAGGACCAATGTTTGCGTCAATCATCCCAGAGCCTTCCTTCCATTGCCTTATGGCAATCTCCTGTATTGGCCCCTTGTCCTTTTTCATCATCGCCTCTCTAACCCTCTTGGCTATGATGCTGAGTTTTTCTCCAATAATAAGCATTTTGCACCTCCTCATTGAATTTATCCATTGAATTAAACATCCTTAAGAATATATAAAGATCTACAAAGAGTTATCTAAAAAGCGAGCATCTCTGCCTCCTTATTATAATTGTCTTTAAAACAAGAAAATTGTCAAAAAATAAATCTTACAGGCTATATACCTCCTTTGGAGGGATAATTGATATGCCTGCCTTTTTCAGTGTCTTTATGGAGGACTCTAATTTATCGGTCTTTAGCACTACCACTGCCTTCTCCTCAGCCTTTGATACGAAGGCATATAAATACTCTACATTTATGCCCTCTTCAGAGAGCACTGCAAGTGCCTTAGCAAGTCCGCCTGGTGTGTCTGAAACACCTACAGCTATTATATCGTTTTCATTGAAGGTAAAGCCGCCCTTCTTTAGTGCCTTCTTTGCAGCCTCTGGGTCAGGCACAATTATCCTGAGTATTCCAAACTCAGAGGTGTCAGCGATAGACAATGCCCTTATATTGATCTTAGCCTTTGCTAAGGCGTCAACTACCTCAAGTAAGTGCCCTTGCTTGTTCTCAAGGAAAATGGATATCTGTTTGACTTTCATCTTTTCCTCCTTAATTTATAACGCCCTTTTATCAATAACCCTTTTCGCCTTTCCTTCACTTCGGGGCAGGCTCTTAGGTTCTACTAATGTTACCTTCACCCTAAGACCAATCTCAGCCTCTATGCTGTCCTCAATATTCTTACGGGTCTCTTCAATACGGCGCACCTCATCGGAGAACATCTTCTGCGACACCTCCACTTGTACCTCGATCTCATCTAAATGGTGTGGTCTTGTGATGATAATCTGATAATGAGGCTCTACACCCTTGACCGCAAGAAGTGCCTTTTCAATGCTTGAGGGAAATACTATAACACCCCTGATCTTTAGCATATCATCACTCCTGCCAGTGATGCGGGACATCTTTACGAGGGTCCTCCCGCACTTGCATTTGCCCCTTGTCAGTGATGTCAGATCCTTGGTCCTGAACCTTATCATGGGCATTCCTTCACGGGTAAGGGTTGTTATTACCAATTCTCCCTTCTCTCCCTCAGCGAGGGGTTCAAGATTGTCTGGGGATACGACCTCAGGGAAGAACAAGTCCTCTGCTATGTGCAAACCGCTCTTTTCCATGCACTCCTGCGCGACTCCTGGCCCGATAATCTCAGTTAGTCCGTAAATATTCAGGGCATGCAATCGGAATCTCTTTTCAAGTTCCTCGCGCATCCTCTCGGTCCACATCTCTGCGCCGAATACGCCTGCCTTGAGTTTTACCCTTTTGCTAAGGCCTTCTTCTTCTGCAGATTCAGCAAGATAAAGGGCATAGCTTGGGGTGCTTGTAAGGATGGTAGTGCCAAAGTCAACCATTATCTGTATCTGCCTTTTAGTCTGCCCTGCAGATATGGGCACCACAGTGGCGCCAATCCTCTGGGCTCCATAATGCACACCAAGTCCACCTGTAAAAAGTCCATAGCCATAACAGTTCTGGATTATCTCGTCCCTTGATGTCCCTGCCATAGTAAGAGCCCTTGCCATTGCCTCGCTCCACAGGTCTATATCATTGCGGGTATAGCCGGCTACCACGGGTTTGCCAGTAGTGCCTGATGAGGTGTGAACCTCTACAATGTCCTTTCTTGGGACAGCAAACATGCCGAAGGGGTATCCTTCCCTTAGGTCAGCCTTTTCTGTAAAGGGCAGTTTTTGTATATCCTTAAGCCCCTGTATGTGCTCAGGCTTGACCTTTGCCTCCTTGAAACGTTTTTTGTAGAAGGGCACATTGTCGTAGGCATATTTTACGATCCTCTTGAGCCTCTCTAATTGGAGCTCCTCTCTTTCCTTATGGGGCATGCACTCGGCCTTTTGGTCCCAGATCATTTATCTATCCTCCATTTTTTGAATTATTAACTGTTATATAAAATCTCCGCTTGTCTTTCCTTACATTAAGAAAATAGAAGCTTGCTTATTGTTAGCAAGGTAAGGTTTTGATTGGACTAATGCCCTGTCTAATCGATCAATTTAGTTTATAACTTCTTAGCCTTAATAGGGTGTTGACAGTAGGTCATAGGACGATCAGGAGCAAGTTTTAATAAAGATTGCCTGCCTTTTTGCGATCAATAGAACTTCAGCAATTCTCCTGATAGGCTTTTTTTAGCCTCCTCTACATCCTCCACCTCTACTATCAAATATGCCTTGTCCCTTCCCTCCTGCACAAACACATGAGCATTTTCTATATTGACATTGCACTTGTAAAGTATCGATGCCACGCTGTGCAGCCCACCAGGGGCATCTACTAACTCAATGGCGAGAACAGGATTGAGTGATACGGTAAACCCGTTTTCCCTTAAGATTTCTCTTGCCTTTTCAGGCTTGTCAACTATAAATTTTATGACCCCAAAATCAACGCTGCTTGAGATGGATACGGCAAGGATATTTATCCCTGCCTCTGCGAGCACTCTGGTAATCTTCTCAAGTCTGCCCGGCTTGTTTTCTGCAAATATAGAAAGCTGCTTTAACTCACCCATAGCATCTCCTCCTGCCTATGAACTTCTGCTTTATGCCGTTTATAGGGTCCTGTTGTCTATTACCCTCTTAGACTTGCCTTCGCTTACTGGCAAAGTGCCTGGCTCTAAGAGCTCTACCTTAGGTTTTACCAACAACTCCTTCTTCAGCGCCTCAACAATCTTATTTTGCATATTCACTAAATGGGTCACATTGCCGTCAAAGAGGTCTCTCGCTATCTCCACCCTCACAGTGAGATTATCAAGGGATTCAAGCACTATCTGATAATTTTGGGCTACGCCCTTTGTTGCCATAAGCACATTCTCAATCTGCTGAGGGAATATATTTACGCCCTTTACAATAAACATATCGTCTGATCGTCCAAAGATGCGGTCTATCCTTCTGTGAGTCCTGCCGCAGGCACACTGTTCAGGTATTATAAGGGTTATATCCCTTGTCCTGTATCTAATGAGGGGCATACCCTCTCGCTGCAATGTGGTAAGGACAAGCTCCCCCTTTGTGCCATCGGGCAACACCTCTTCTGTATCGGGGTCAATTATCTCGGCAATAAAGTTGTCTTCCCAAAGGTGCATTCCCCTTTTCATCTCACACTCAAAGGCTACACCAGGTCCATTCATCTCTGAAAGTCCGTAGGAATTATATACATCTATAGCGAGCATCTCTTCAATCTTCTTTCTGGTCTCCTCGGAGTAGGGTTCAGCGCCTAGATATGCCCTTTTTATGAAGAGGTCCCTCTTGGGGTCTATTCCCTTTGTCTTTATGTAGTCAGCCAAATACAGGGCATAGCTTGGTGTTATGTGGAGTGCGGTTGTGTGAAAGTCCTTCATCAACATTATCTGTCTTTCTGTATTGCCAGGGCCAGCGGGCACAATCAGCACTCCTACCTTCTCTGCACCGTAATGCATCACAAGGGCACCAGTGAAGAGGCCATAGGTCATCATATTCTGTAAGACATCGTTTTTCCTCATGCCTGTCATCACAAGACAACGGGCAATAAGGTCTGCGGCTCTATCAATATCGCTCTTTGTAAAGAAGATTGCCTTTGGTTTGCCTGTGGTTCCACTTGAGGTATGTACCCTCACCATCTCGTCTCTTGGCACTGCCAGAAGGCCAGTGGGATAGTTATTCAGTATGTCCTCTCTTGTGGTAAAGGGCAGACGGCTTATGGCCTCCACAGAATTTATATCCTCAGGTTTTATATTGATAGCCTGAAACCTATCCCGGTAGAAGGGCACATTGAAATATACCCTTCCTATGGTCTCCCTGAGCCTCTTTAGCTGGAGGTTCTTTAAAGTGGATGCCTTGATGGTCTCAAGTTCTTCGTTCCAGAACATTATTTCCCCTAAATTGCATGTTTTGCCAAGGTTCTTCCACCTTGAAATGCCTTGAGATTTACCTCAATGGTCTTTGAGGGGACTGATTTGGATATGGTTTCTTGCCAGGTCTGCTCTGAGAGGTTCAAGTAATTAGAGAGCAAACCAAGCACTGCTATGTTTTCAGACTTGAGATTGCCCGCTGACTTTGCAACCTCCTTTGCCTCTATTTTTACCACATTGTATCCCATCACCCTGAGTTTCCCTTCGGCATCCTCAGGGTATGTCAGTCCTGTATCGGGTCTTACCGTAGAGGGTATTGATACATTCTTGTTGAAAATGACGGTCCCATCTTTCTTTAAAAAGTTTATGTATCTTAATCCCTCGAGTTCTTCAAGGGACACAAGAATATCAGCCCTTCCGAGAGGTATTAAGGGGGAATGAACCTCTTCTCCAAACCTTACATGACTAACGACGCTCCCACCCCTCTGTGCCATTCCATGAAGTTCCGATTCCTTGACCATTAATCCAGAGTCAAAGGCAACCTTTGCGAGTATCTTGCTTGCCAATACTATGCCCTGCCCCCCAACTCCAGCAAAGAGAACGCTGACTGTTTCCATCAAACCTCCTGAATTTATATAAAAATCTAAATCTGCAAATCATATCATAGCCCTTTGTGCCTATGCAAGGCACTTTCTATGGCCTTAAATTGCCGATAGGAGTAAGAGGGTGTGCTGAAAGGGCCTTATTGTCACACCTTTTTACGAGACCTTTGGACCTTCACAGATAATGCCAAGCTAATCACCTCTTGGTGACTGAATGAGTTATGGCCCTTTTTAATAAACCCTGTGGCAGTATAAAGGCTTTCAGGCATGCCCTCTTGCTCCTACAGGTTTCTATCTGCAATTTTGGGCTATGGTTATCGTACCAAGATTTAGCGAATAGAACTTGTCAATTTATTGGGGAAACCCTTGCCTTCAATAAATACCCTTCAAAGGGCAGGGGGATATATGTTTGCCAGGGATAGAGAAGACAACAGAGATCTATCAAAATTATTTAGTTCATATGCATCAAGCTTCATATAGGTATAAACCTACCACCTAAGAGATTCTAATTCTACCCTTTGCGATATAAAATCTCCTATTGGATATTCAGAGGCTATATGGCACTCATAGTCAGGGTCGATAGGGATCTGTTTTACATGCCATTGTTTGCCCTCAAGGACCGCTGACCCCCCTTCTGTGATTACCGAGGATAGCGAGGCTGTTATCCCCCTGCCGTCAGCCTTAAGGACGCTCTCTTTCAAGGTCCAATAGTAGAAAAATTTTGTTAGGCTGTCCCTTGAGGAGATTATATCTTGCCATTGCCCTTGGGTCATATGTTTTTTGAAGTTGCCAATATTTACCTCCCTTTTGCGCTCTATGTCAATACCGACCCTTCCTATTGATGAGACTACACAGATTGAATAATTACCCGAATGGGATATGTTAAAGTCAATGTCCTCGTTTATGTAAGGTCTGCCGTGCCTGTTCTTTTTTATATCCCTTAAAACTCCCTGAAGACCCCTTGAAGACATTATATGCCTGAGTAAGAGTTTGCCTGATAGCACTAAGAACTTGTCCTTTGGTTGCTTGTAGCTGATTATCTCATGTCTAAGAGATAATGGGAGCCCTTGCAATAGGGTTGCAAATTGCCCTGTAAGCTTATGGGGGTTTACATAACAGTAGCGCACCTCTAAGTCAGCCATAAGTCTGTTCTCCTTGACTGCCCTAAAATGTCTTTGTTCTTGCAAAAGAAATGCCGCTTATGATAACCTTTTCACCTAAAAAAACACACGCCTAAAGACACTCTCAAATGGTCTCTGCTGTGCTTTGTGTATTTTTACTTTTATGAAAGATAGACAAGGGACGATGCAGAGGTATGAGGGAGGGCGGAGGTAAAAACTAAAAAGGAGGAGCAGTATGAGTGTTGTTACAATGAAAGAATTGCTTGAATCGGGTGTGCATTTTGGGCATCAGGTCAAGAGATGGAATCCAAAGATGAAAAGATTTATCTTTGGAGAGAGAAATGGTATTCATATTATTGATCTGCAGAAGACCCTCAAAGGTATTGAGGAGGCCTATGCCTTTGTGAGGGATCTTGCCGCAAAGGGCGGCACATTTTTGTACGTAGGTACAAAGAAACAGGCACAGGATGCAATTGCAGAGGAGGCAAAAAGGGGAGATGTTTTTTATGTCAATAACCGATGGCTTGGGGGCATGTTGACAAACTTTGCCACTGTCAAGAAGAGCATTGAGCGGCTCAAAAAGATTGAGGCGATGAAAGAGGATGGCACCTTTGATTCCTTCACAAAAAAAGAGGTTTCTCAACTTGAGGCAGAGCGAGAGAAACTTGATAAGAATCTCAGGGGGATAAAGTCAATGACCTCTTATCCTGATGCTATTTTTATAGTTGACCCCAAAAAAGAGAAGATTGCTGTTGCAGAGGCAAGGAGGTTGGGCATTACCATAGTAGCTGTGGTGGATACTAATTGCGACCCTGATGAAGCAGATTATGTGATACCAGGTAACGATGATGCAATAAGGGCAATAAAGCTCATTTCCATGAAGATGACCGATGCGGTGCTTGAAGGCAAGGGCAGTCTTCAGAAGAGTCTTGAGGAAGCCGAAAAGACAGCAGAGGGAGAAAAACAATTAGATGTTGTTGATGTAGAGACTTCAATTATAGAGGAGGCAATTAAATAATGTCGGTATCTGCAGATAAAGTGAGGGAGTTGAGAGAGACAACTGGTGCTGGTATGATGGACTGTAAAAAGGCGCTTCAAGAGGCTGAAGGAAATATGGAGAAGGCTTTGGAGGTGCTTCGTCAGAGAGGTCTGGCTGCGGCTCAGAAAAAGTCCACTCGTTCTGCATCGGAGGGCATAATTGGTTCTTACATTCATATGGATAAAATAGGGGTTATGGCAGAGGTCAACTGCGAGACTGATTTTGTCGCAAGGACAGAGGATTTCAGAGAGCTTGTAAAGGACATCTGCATGCACATTGCTGCTGCAAACCCTCCTTATTTAAACCGTGAGGATGTACCTCCTCAGGTTGTGGAGAAAGAGAAGGAGATATACCGTTCGCAGGTTGAAAACAAGCCTCCTCAGGTTGTAGATAAGATTGTGGAGGGAAAACTGGAAAAATTCTACTCTGAGATGTGTCTTTTGGAGCAGGTCTTCATAAAGGATCCAGAGCAAAAGCTCAAGATAAAAGATCTGGTTACCCAAAAGATAGCCAAGCTTGGAGAGAATATACTGATCCGACGCTTTGTAAGATTTCAGATCGGCGAAGGCATTGACAAGCAGGAGAAGTGAAAAGCAAGGCTCATTATAAGAGGGTTCTCTTAAAGCTTAGCGGCGAAGCCCTTATGGGAGATAAGACCTATGGCATCTCTCCTGATACAGTGGCCTTTATGGCGAGTGAGATTAAAAAGGCAGAGGAGCTTGATGTGGAGATTGCCATAGTTATTGGTGGTGGCAACATCTTTAGGGGTGTACAGGCCTCGGTGAAGGGGATTGAGAGGGCATCAGCAGACTATATGGGTATGTTAGCAACGGTTATCAATGCCCTTGCACTGCAGAATGCCCTTGAAAAACTCGATCTCCAAACAAGGGTACAATCAGCCATAGAGATGAAGGAGTTGGCTGAATCTTATATTAGGAGAAAGGCCATCAGACACCTTGAAAAAGGCAGGGTTGTAATCTTCGCTGCAGGGACAGGGAATCCTTACTTTACCACCGATACTGCTGCAGCCTTAAGGGCTATGGAAATTGGGGCTGACATTATACTTAAAGGCACTAAGGTAGATGGAATATACACCTCAGACCCTGTGAAGGATAAGGATGCAAGGATGTTTGAAGAGATATCTTACTTAGAGGTTATAAAAAAACAGTTGCGGGTAATGGATACCACAGCCATTACACTTTGTATGGAGAACAATCTGCCAATAGTTGTTTTTAACATTGCAACCGCTGACAACATAAGGAATATACTGCTTGGCAAAAAGATTGGCACTTTGGTAAGAAACACCCTCAATTAAATCTGGAGGAGAGATATGGTGAACAACCCCTTTAACAAGAAGGCATCCGACAAAATGAAGGTTGTTATAGATACGCTCAAGAAAGATTATGCCTCTTTGCGAACAGGCAGGGCATCTCTTGCACTGCTTGATCCAATCACTGTTGATTACTATGGAACCAAGACACCCCTTAATCAGGTTGCATCCCTCAGCGTGCCGGATCCAAGACAGATAACAATACAGCCTTGGGATCAAAAGGCAATCGCTGAGATTGAGAAGGCAATCTTAAAATCTGACTTGGGGCTAACCCCTTCAAATGACGGCAAGGTTATAAGAATAAACATCCCCCATTTGACCGAAGAGCGAAGGAAAGAGCTTGTAAAGGTTGCTAAAAAGCGGCTTGAAGAGGCTAAGGTGGCTATAAGAAACATAAGAAGAGATGTGAATGAGGATATTAAAAAAGAGGAAAAGGATAAGAAGATCAGTGAAGACGATTCAAAGCGATTTCATGAGGATATCCAGAAATTGACAGATACCTTTATCGAAAAGGCTGAAGAGATATTGCGTCACAAAGAAAACGAGATAATGGAGGTATAAAATGCCCTCAAATGTGAATTTGATGTTAAAGGTTGTAGATGCTAAACCAGTGGATGTGCAAAAGGCCCTTGAGAGTGCGGGCATAAAGGTGAGGTCTATTATTGAGGTGTTTAAAGAGGAATCTGCTGCGGAGCAGCAACCACAATAGTAGATTGCTCTAATTATTTGATAGGGGGATATTTAAAATGAAACGGCCAAAAAAGGCTGATATTTCTCAGTCAACCATTGCATCTAATCAGGTGGTAGAAGATAAAACCGCAAGGATAGAGAGACTCAGAAAGATACTCCTTGAAAAGCGCGCTGAGATTCTTAAGGAGGCAAAGGAAGAGATCAAAAAATTTCACTCTGGTGAAAACAAACAATTAGTCGAGACGGTATTGGATGATGGGGATCTCTCAGTGGTGGACCTTGCGGAGGATATAAGCCTAAGACAATTAAGCTTCCATCGCGAAACCTTGATGAAGATAGATACGGCGCTTCAAAAACTCAGAGAAGAAACCTACGGTTTTTGTGAGGAATGCGGAGAGGAAATAAGCGAAAGGAGGCTCTCTATTATGCCCTTTGCAATATACTGCAGGGATTGTCAGGAGCACAAAGAAACAGTTGCCAAGATTGAACAGTACAATGCCGATTAATAATATACCTTGTTAAGAAACAAGCCCTTAGCAGGTGCAGTTATCCCTGCCTCTTTTCTGTCTTTAGAGAGCAGTATCCTCTTTAAAGACCCCTCTGATAACCTGCCCCTACCAATATCTATAAGTGTGCCTACGATGTTTCTTACCATGTGCCTAAGAAACCCATCAGATATTATCTCAAACATGATAAAGTCGCCCTTAAGAGAGGAATTTAAAAAGGTTAGTTCTTCAGATTGATATATGTCTATGGCATAGACATTTCGGATAGGGTTTTGAATATCTGTCCTACTTCCCATAAAGGCGGAGAAATCTTGTCTGCCAAGTAGAGATTTAGATTCTTTGATCATTTTATAGACCTCAAGTCTGTATGGAACAGGCCATATAAAATCAGCTATAAAGGGTGATGCAAAACTGCCAAGATTTATTAGGTATAAATAGGACTTCATTTTGGCATCAAAACGCGGATGGAATGTCATGTCAGCCTCAGTCAGTTCAATAACCCTGATGTCCTCAGGCAGTAGGGCATTGATTGCCCTTTTTAAACGATAAAGGTTAAGGCTTGAAGAGGTCTTAAAGGCTATTACCTGTCCAAGGGCATGCACCCCTGCGTCTGTTCTTCCAGCAGCGAGCACCTTAGTTTGTTCATTGGTGATAGCACTAATGGTTTGCTCTAGGGCGCCCTGAATGGTAACCCCATTGGGCTGCACCTGCCATCCGTGATAGTTAGTGCCTTTGTATTGGACTATGCCTTTGAGGTGTCGCAAGGGAAATTTGATAGCAAATAATCTTGTGAATTGTGTGCGCTGAACAGTAAATGTGTTAACAATTTTCCTTCCGGTTAGGGTTATTGTACTACGCCGTTATTCTTTTCTTCTACCTCCTTTGCACTTAGGACATTCCCAAGGGCAATCTTGGCAGTTTTCAACCATTGACACAACTCATTTAATTTGCTAA
>CALEDV010000005.1 GCA_937949555.1 uncultured bacterium
TACCCTGCTCTTTACCTCCACTACCACCAATACATCCTCTCCTTCTTTATTGCTCCACCCTATTACATCATACTCTTGCTCACTACCATTCTTGCGAACCCTCACTCGGGGAGTTATGCTGGTTACCTTAAATTGCCTCCTGAGTATCTTCTCCATCGATGGCAAGGCCATGCCCTCGGCAAAATACCCAAACTTATCCCCTATGCCCCCTATCTGCTCCCCAAGCCTTTTGAGCTGACGGTCTGTCTCCTTAAAACGCCGGTCCGTCTCTTGAAAACGCCTGTCCGTCTCTTTGTTGTCTTCTCTTAACTCCCTGATAAGACGGTCTGTCTCTTGAAAGCGCTTATCCGTCTCTTTGCTGCTTTCTCTTAACTCCCTGATAAGACGGTCTGTCTCTGCACTTTGCTCCTTCAATGCAAAGATCATCTCCTTTAACTCCTGCCAACTAATCTCTGATGCCTTACTCATTTTCATATCACCCCTTTGCCTGTGGTCTTAGAAGGATTGTATCAAAGAAAAGGTGAAAAATAAAGGGATTGCCTATTGCCCTTATGGTTTTATAGCCCTAAAAAACAGTTGGCCATTAAATCTATCATCATTGGCCCTTTCATCCCTGCGGAAGCAAGAATCCCTATTCAAAATCCAATTCCAATTGGTTCAGGGGGAATAATGCCAGATACGGTTCCATGCAGTGGAATAATTGTACCCACTAAGAAAAAACTGGCTTTACGCCGAAAAACAAAATAATTTCATATGGTTATGCACATCAGGGGGAGCTTCCCTTTTAAATAAGAGGCATAAGATGTATCAGTCTGCAGAAATATAAAAAGGTGTAATAATCATAGTATCATCATTGTCTCCATGAGTTTTCTAAATTCATGGGCTGGCAGAGGCCTGCTGAAAAAGAATCCCTGTAGTTCATCGCATCTTAGATCACCAAGAAATTTCATCTGCTCTAAATGCTCCACCCCCTCTGCAATGACCTTTAATCCTAAGTTGTGGGCTATTTCTATTATGGTTTTAACGATCATAGCATCCTTTTGGTCAACGGTAATATTATTAACAAAGGACCTGTCAATCTTTAGTTTTGAGATAGGGAGATTCTTCAGATAACTCAATGAGGAATAACCAGTGCCAAAATCGTCTATTGATACCTGAATACCCTCTCCCCTGAATCGCTCAAGGGTACTGATAACTCCCTGCACATCTTGCATAAGAATGCTCTCTGTAAGTTCAAGCTCAAACATTGAAGGATTGACCTTCGCATCATGAATAGTCTCTATTACAAAATCAGCAAAGTCAGCCTTCTTGAAATGTTTCAGTGATATGTTGACAGCCATAGTAACTGCGGGCAGGCCTATCTCTGTCCATAGAACCGCCTGTTCAATAGCCTGTTTTATTATCAATTCGCTCATTGGCACAATGAGTCCTGTCTCTTCTGCTACGGGGATGAACTTGCCTGGTGATATCTGACCCTTGTCTGGATGAAGCCATCTGACAAGTGCCTCTGCCCCTACAATCTTACCCGTCTGAATGGATATTTGCGGCTGGAAATGGAGCAAAAATTCTTTGTTTTCAATTGCCCTGCGCATATCGTTTTCAACATTCAGTTTTTCAAGGGCATATTGATTCATGCTCTGATTGAAAAACTGGTAGGTGTTTTTCTCCTGAGTCTTTGCATAATACATGGCCGTCTCAGCGTTTTTCAGGAGCCGTTCAGGTGCATCGCCATCATCAGGATATATTGAAATGCCAATGCTCGCTGTAATGTAGATAACATTTCCCTGCAGTGAAAAGGGGTCTCTCATCGCCTTTATGATTCTTTGGGCAGCAATTACTGCGTTTTCTGCCCTGTCTATCTCCGATAGAATTATTGCAAAGTCATCTCCTCCTATACGAGACACAATATCGCTATCCCGCAAGCAGGGGCTGATGCGAAGAGATGCAGCCTTCAATAATCTGTCCCCAATATCATAACCCAGCGATTCATTGACCTTTTTGAAGTTGTCAAGATCTAAAAACATAACTCCAAACTTGATCCTGTATCTTTTTGCCCTGATTATCAATTGATTGAGACGGTCTATGAAAAGCACTCTGTTAGGCAGGCCCGTAACAGGGTCATTGTATGCCAGTTTTATGAGCGCCTGCTCCTTTTGCTGGATTGCTTTTTCGACAGAGGCGTTAGTTATCTCCCTGCCAGTTCCATGCAGGGCGGTAATCCTGTTGTCCCTGTTCATCAATCCCTTAATTGCCCATTGTATACAGCGGGCATCTCTGTTTGCTTTTGAATCTGAGGTGATATATTCAATTGTGAAAGAAGGGTTCTCAGGGGTAAGCCTAGTGAGTTTCTGCTGGAATTCTTCTCTAATCTTGCCATAGGGAAGCAGATTGTAGAAGGGTTGCTCAAGGGTGTCTTCATAGGGTATGGAGAGGTAACTGCGGAAGGAGTCATTAATAAATGTTACCCTGCTGTCAGGATGCATAAGGCATATGAACTCTGCCTGGTTATTAATTATATGTTCTAATTTTTTGAGATTTTTTATTAGGGAAGACTCGCCTTTGAGCCATTCAGTAACATCTATGTGTTGTATTGGTAAATAATCCTGCAGTTGAGGTATTCTTAGCACATTTAAGAATATGCTTCTTGGTTCCTCCCTGTTACACCCTGGTATTTCTATGAGAATATTTTTAGCGCTTCCTTTTATTAGGTGGTCTATTTTTTCGAGCAGGTCTCCATGGGGGTACTGTTCAGAAAGTATGTTTTTCCAGACCTCTTTAAGATGGCTTCCTGTTATTTTATCGGCACTGAAGTCCTCATGACAGTGCTGCAGAAAAAAACCTTCAAGGGTTTTTGACAGGGATATTATAATCCCCTCACTGTTTATAAAGAGCGTATCCTCTGGAATTACGGTCAGGAGGGTTTCAAGGGGATTCATTGCCTACTATTTCAGTTCCGATCCCCTCTCTGGTAAATATCTCTAAAAGTAAACAGTGGGGAATTCGTCCATCAATTATGTGATTCTTAGCAACACCTTTATCAAGCGCCCTCAGACAGGCATGCACTTTGGGCAGCATCCCTCCTACAATAGCCCCTTCGTTGATGAGTTCTAACACATCCTCTTTTTTTAAGGTTGAAATGAATCTTCCAGTTGAGTCCTTTATACCAGGCACATCGGTAAGCAATATGAGTTTCTCAGCCTGAAGAGATGCTGCAAGGGCAGAGGCAACATAATCGGCATTGATATTATAAGACTCCCCCTTAGGGCCAACCCCGATTGGTGAAATCACTGGTATAAAGCCATCCCTCTGAAGGCATAGTATTACATCGTGATTTATCCTCTCAACCTCGCCAACCTGACCTATGTCTATTGTCTCTTCATCACCTGCTTTTGCTGACCTTTTTATTATCTTTTTCTTTGCCCCTATAAGCCATCCATCTTTTCCTGAAAGCCCTACAGCCTTTGCGCCATGGCTGTTTATAAGGGATACAATCTCCTTGTTTATCAGTCCTCCCAGAACCATCTCAACAATATCCATGGTCTCTTTGTCTGTAACACGTTGACCCTGGATAAATTCAGGCTCTTTCCCCATTCTCTTCATGGTTTCACTTATCTTGGGCCCACCGCCGTGGACAATTACAGTCCTTATCCCTATAAAATTAAAGAGGGCTATATCTTGGGCAAAGGAGTTTTTAAGGGATTCCTCGCCCTGTGCTGCTCCTCCGTATTTGATTACAAAGGTCTTGCCGTAAAAATTCCTTATAAAGGGTAGAGATTCTATGAGGATGTTAGCCTTCATAATAAGTTCTTTCATTTCCATGGGTATCCTCGCTCAAGTAGATTTATTGCCTTTTGCAAATTATAAAACCACCCAAAGCACAGAGCTTCTGGTGATGCAAAGTGCCTGTAAGGCTATATTCAATTTAATGCCTCAAAGGGGTCTGCTTTGTAAGACATCCCTTTAGTTAAATCAATGCTCTTTGTGATTAAATAGTTTTTTTATCAATGCAACAAGTTCCTTAGAATCCTCGCATTGTTCCTTAAGGGCTACAGTGGGTGGATGAATAAGTTTGTTGATTATAGCAGTGCCCATATAATGAACTGCCCGGAGTGTTTCTTCATCCATATCAGGGAATCTGTTTTTTAGCTTCTGAAATTCCTCATCTCTTATCCTCTCTGCATGCTGACGCATTGCGATAATAGTTGGTATAGCCTCAAGGGAATGGAGCCATTTCATATACCTTTCAACCTCTTCGTTTACTATAGATTCTGCCTTTTCAGCCTCTCTCTTTCTCCCGCTGATGTTGGAGTCAACCACTCCCTGCAGGTCGTCCACATCGTAAAGATAGATGTTGTCAATATCATTAATTGCGGGATCTACATTTCTTGGCACTGATATATCTATTATAAAAACAGGTCGGTTGCGCCTGTCCTTCATCAGCCTCTGGGCCTGTTCTTTTTTTATTATGTAATCAGGGGCGCCGGTTGAACAGATTATGATATCAATGTTTACCAATTCTGACAGGAAGTCTTTAAATTCAATTGCCCTTCCCCTAAAGGCTGCTGCAAGCTCACAACCCCTTTGATAGGTCCTATTTGCAACCACTACATTGGAAACCCCATTGTTTACAAGATGCCTTGCCGCAAGTTCTGCCATCTCGCCGGCACCTATTAACATGGATGTCCTCCCCTGCAGGGTGGTAAATATCTTCTTGGCAAGTTCCACGGCAGCGAAGCTTATAGAGACCGCATTCTCTGCGATCTTTGTTTCAGAGCGAACCCTTTTTGCCGTTGATATTGCGTGGCTGAAGAGTCTGTTTAAAACCACTCCTGTGGCTTTGTTTTTAAGGGCAAATTCATAGGCATCCTTGATCTGCCCTAATATCTGGGGTTCTCCGATGACCATTGAATCTAAGCTTGAGGCAACACGAAAGGTGTGCCTTACCCCTTCTTGATCGTAAAAGACATAGAGATGTGGAGAAAAAAGTCCCTTGTCAATTCCATGGATCTCTGAGAGGAGATCCTTGATAGGTTCCAAGGGTTCTTCATCGGACTCTGATACTGCAAAGAGCTCAACCCTGTTGCAGGTAGATAGTATGGCAGATTCCTTTATCTGCCTTAGGGCCTTCAATTTTTCAATACCCTTGAATAATTTGTCTCCTGAGAAGGCGAGTTTCTCCCTTACCTCCACCCCGGCAGTCTTATGATTGAGCCCTAAAAGAATTATCCTCATCAGAATGAATGATAGCTTTTCATCAGCAGGTTGACGCCGTAATAGGTGAAAAGAACGGTTATAAATCCTGCTATAGAAAAAAGCGCTGCCTTTCTCCCCTTATAGCCTTTTATTATCCTGAGATGTAAAATCATGGCATAAATCAACCATGTGATCATGGACCAAACCTCTTTGGGATCCCACCTCCAGTAACTGCCCATTGCCTCCTCAGCCCATAGTGCCCCAGATATAATCGCAAAGGTTAAAAGGGGAAAACCCAGGGCAATTAACTTGTAATTGATCTCATCGAGTATCTGAACGCTTGGCAGTCTCTTAAACATGGGGCTTGTCTTTTTGCTCTTTAGGTGTCTTTCTTGGATAAGATACATTAGTCCAATGCCAGAGGCTACTGCGAAGGATGCGTTGCCCACAAAGGCAAATAGGGTGTGCACAGCAAGCCAGTAGCTTTGCAGTATAGGGCTTAAGGGGCGAATCTCCGAAGGAAGGGCAGAGGAGGAAAGCATAAGGACAACCACTACAGGCAGTATAAAAGTGCCAAGGAGCATAAACTTGTAACGATAATAGAGGTAGAAATATATGACCATTACAGACCATGCAAAAAAGGAAGATGACTCATGCATACTTGTGATGGGGATGTTGCCTGTGAGCATAAACCTGCAAAAGATAGCCGCACTGTGGGCTATAAACCCGGTAATCACAAACCCAGGGAAAAAGACCTGGCTCTTTAGTGAATCCCTGAAGAGGCTACATATGTTTATTATGAGGGCTATAAAATACAGCCCGATGGCTATGTCTGGAAGTATTAAAAGCATATCTCAGAAACAGCCGAGTTCACAATTCTTGATCTTTATTTTCATCTCATCGGCCTTTTTGCCAACGATTCCATAGGGAACTCCCAGTGATTCAGCGATCATCCTTGCCTCATGACAGGTTATCCTGCCTTCCTTAGCCTTTTCTGCGAGCTCTTCTTGTATCCTTTTTGCAATTATCGTTTCTTCCATCAGGGTAATTAACTCCTTTATGTTCAGGGTTTCAATGTCTAAACAAGTTATTATCGGTTTGTCTTTTATATTAGGCAGTGTCTCGCTGTTGCCTTTATGGATTATGATATCTGCCTTCTGTAACAGTCTCGAGGCAGAGGGTTTATAGTCCTTTTTTTCGAGAGAATTTAAAAATACTACAATATCAGGATTTAAAAACTCAACGGCGCTGTTGCCCTCCACCACGACCCCCGAGAGATGACTAAGGCTGTCCATTGCCATAGGCAGGACCTCTCCGAGCCTCTCAGGGGGTGATTGCACCCAGAGTACCTTTTCAGCCCCAGCCCTAAGCATCCTTGCTGTGTCTTTGTCTTCCATAGCTATAATCTCTGGGTCCTCAGAAAGGGCACAGTATATGTTTGAGCGAGTGTACTTTAGGGCGCCCCATGTTTTGCATCCTAACGGGCTGCTTGGATTTATAGGATTGCCCTTGAGCAGACCGAGGATTTTGACAATCAAAGTAGTCTTACCAATGGAGCTATGTGCCCCTCCTAGGCCTATGACTATCAAGCTTGATAAACCTCCTGTGGTTTAGTGGCTGAAAAAAGCATCTCTACCCCCTTATTTTTATCAGCCAATACTATAAAAGGTTCTAAGGTCTCTATCAACTCGGCTGCAATACGGCTCTGTATGTCAGGCTTATCGGTCCAGAGGTATCTTTTATTCTTTAGTATATGCATACTCGCAGCAGCAATAAATCTACTGCCCCTTGAGGTAGTAATAATACGAAAATGTTCAATCCCTGCCAGTTTAGCGCAGAGTGCCATTGATTGGGGATTGAAGATATGTAGATGTCTGGGCGGATCAAGGGCCATCCAATGTTTCCCAAATATCTTGCGTTGTAAGGCAGAGGCATTTGGGGTGGCAATCAATAGCTGCCCCTGAGGTTTTAGCAGCCCCCAGCATTTTTTTAAAAATTCTACGGGTTCGTATAGGTGTTCAAAGACATGACTTGAGACAATTGCATCAAAACTATTTGGCCGATAATTGCTTTCCATGAAACTACCCTGCCTTACCAACAGCCCCTTTGACTGTGCATTTTGCACTGCCTTGATATCAGGGTCAATGCCCTCTGCATACCAGCCCCAGTTATTCATAAACTCTATCAATTCACCGCCTCCACATCCTATGTCAAGCAGATGTCCCTGGGGTTTTTTAACCAGCCTTTTAAACCAAAAATCAGCAGACACCCTTTTGTGCGGAACAAGCAATAAGCAAAACCCAAGTATTTTATAGTATAGGGCAACATCCTTTTCCCTATAACCGTATCGCCATGCCCAATAGCCTAACTTTATCCTTTCCTTAAGACCTGTTGCATTGGTATTATGATTCTCATGGGTCGGATACTTTTCATAGGCGTTGTGTATTTCCTCTGGCACAGGCTGAGGGTCAACCCAGAGCAGGCCGCATTGTGGGCACTCCCTTGTGCTCCATCTGCCTGCTATAGTGCCAATAATATCATTCATATCGGAATACAATAACCTCCCCTGACAGGAACATAATTTACATATATTCATGGAATAGGTATGGATTCTCTTAGGAGGCTTTTCGTTCATAGGGCAGTGCGCTTAATAGTTTCCTTAGGAACATCCGCTCCCTATCAGTAAGCAACAGAAACCAAGAGGCAAGGACATAAAGTAATATCCCAATGCCGATAGCATACCAAACAGGCTCAAGGGCTGCAAAAACCCCTAAGGTAAGGAGGCTCAAGGCTGCTACAAAACCGTTTCTTTTGATTGTTTCTAAGGATTCAGGAACTATCCTGGGGCACATAATAAACAGAAGTATTCCGTCAATGCCAGCCCTCAAAGCCCACGCTATTGCCGCCCCAAGAATACCAAAGAATTCAATGAGCAGTACCAAGGCAATTAGATAGAGGGGCAATTCCAGAAGATGGAGCTTTGCCGTAATATCTGGCCTGCGGTGAGCCTGAAGGAATCCATAGGGCATAAAGGCAATACAGTTTAAGAATACACCTACTGCTAACCACTGTAATAGGGTTGCACTTCTATCAGCGAAGTCACTGCTGAGCCATAATTTCAATCCTGTGTGTGCAAAGGCGATAAATATAAGCGCTATGGGAAATACAATAACCAAGACATACCTTATCGCCTTGTCAAGAACTGCGATAGTTTTAGGCCTGTCCGTTGAAGAAAATGCCGATAGGGTTGGAAAAACCGCTCCAGCTATGGCCACTGCAATAAGGGTAACCTTTGAAACGATCTCATAGGGGGTTGTATAGTAAGCCACCACAGAGACAGAAAGCATAGATGCAATGATAAAACGATCAAAGTAAACCATAACGGGACCTATAACGGTGCTTACCGTAATCCAGCCTCCATAAGACAATTGACCCTTTAGGGCTTTGGCATTAAAGGAGCGGAATTGCCTTGTTTCTGGAGCTGCCTTAAAACAGGCAAGGATATACAGGAAGAATGCCATTATCCTGATAACAAAAAGCGCGCCAATTGCCAGAGTTATATCCCTTGATATTTGAAGGGTCAAAAGGGGGGCAATAAAGTTTAAGCTGCCCATAAGCGACTGAATCACATTTATATAGAAAAAGGACTGATGTGCCTCCAATATACCCTTAAGCCCTGTGGATACTATAGTTACTGGTACCGCAAGGGAGAGTACCTTTAGAGAAAGTATGAATTCTGCCTCATGGTCCGCAGATACCTTTAGTATATTTGCAACCACTGGCTCAGACAGGACAAAGAGCCCTGCTGCCCCAAGGATGCCAAAAAACAACATAGCCTGCAGAGAGCTCCAGGCTAACTCAGCCCTCTTTTCATAGTCTCCTGTGAGGATATACTGGGCTATGGAGTAGGTCAACGCCCTTGAAAGCCCCAGATCAAAGAGGGTAAAGTACCCTATAATTGCCCAAGAAAGGGTCAGGAAGCCAAACCTCTCAAGGCCAAAACCCTCAATGATAAGGGGTATAGTTACCAGTCCCACGGCAAGGGGCGCAGTGAGACCCAGCATATTCAATAGGCTGTTAGCAGCGATAATCCTCCCTGAGAGCGCCTTTTCCATGCTAATCATCGAGCCTGTCAAGGAGGGCAAGATATTCAGGTGCCCACTTGTCCTTTAGCTCTATTAATCTGTGCCTGTCAACAAACTCAGGGTGTCCAGACTTGAGGGTAATTTTTATGTAGTGATGAATAAACACATCCAGGCATATATGAAGGGGTTTTATGTCGCCCTCCTTCAGGCTGCGTTCTTTGATTCTCAGGTATAGATCATAGTCTGCCTGCTGCATCCTCTCATCCCATAGCCCTATTTTCTCGATTGCCTCTCTATGTATCATTATGGTGCTGCCTACAAATCCCTCTTTTATCCTGTGTTTGAAGGTCTCATAGCGGTAGTTGCAAAAGTCTTCCCAGTTGCCATACATGAGCGAGTGGGCAAGTTTTAAAGTGGTTGCAGAATTGCCTGTAAGGGTTATGAGGTTTCTCAGGATCCTCCACCGTTTTTTCAGCCTTCTGGTTGCCTCTCTGTTTTCGAGGTGCTCAATGCCGCAGGCGGTAGCCGCAAGAAGCTCATTGCGGCTCATACTGTCAATCATGCGGCTGTCCCATTGAGGGGAAAGTATAAGATCGTTGTTTAAAAAGGCAAGCCATTTATACTGCGCCTTCTCGATGCCCCTATTCTGGCAGAAGGGGTAGGAGTAGTTGGCTCTATTGTATATAACCTTTGCGCCAACAGATTCAAAAAACTCGGGACTACCGTCAGTGGACCCATTGTCAATTATTATTAGCTCGAAGGGACTTGAGGTATATTTAGAAAGGCTTGCCCAGAACATACGATTAATGTTGAGCTGATTGTATATGGCTGTGATAACGCTAATCATGCCTTTAGCTCATCTTTTCCCTGTTTGAAAGGAGTGCACATAGGCATAGGATAAAAAACTGCCCCGTAAGATTGTCTGTAAAGAAAGAATTGTTTATTGAGGATAGGGTGTATGTAGCTAATATCAAAAAAGCCATTAATTTGTAAGGCATTGCTGTGTGAAGGGTCTGCTTTAAAGACAACCCTAAAAAAACAACAAACACGGCCAAGCCTATCACCCCAAGTTCCACCGTAAACCAGAGGTAGTCGTTGTGAGGATTGGCTACTGAGTGCATAACGGGGTCATTGAGCTGCTCGTACTTGAATCTAAAACTGCCTGTGCCATGTCCATATACTGGGGACTGATTTATGAGGTACAGGCTGTTTTTGTAAAAGGTGAGTCTTAGCCCCAAAGAGGTATTTGCATACCCCGATTGATAGTTTTTTATATCCTTTGCCCCCCTGTCAATACCATCTCTTATGTTGGGAGAAAAATAAAAGGTAATTGGTATTATCAAGGCAATCAGGACTGCAAGCGCCTTTAGCCTTATCTTCTTCATATAAAAAAGCGCAGTAAAGCCAAACATCAACGCATAGAGGATCTGTCCTGTCCGTCCTGTAACGAAAAACAATATGGCAATGAATATTATTATGAGCATCCCTATAGCCAACAACCTTTGGATCCGTCCTTTAATATAGCCCTCTGCAAGCATCATAAGTAGCCCCGTGCTTACAATCGCGGCAAAATAGTTCTGATAGGAATGACCTCTAAACAGGTCAATATTTATACCCATGTATTGCCAGTGTATGCCTGTGGCGGGGTGAAAGAACCCTAAGCCACTAATTGACGATAGGAGTGCAAGGAAGATGGACAGGATTACGCAGGAGGCGAAACCTGCAAAAAAAGATATTGCATTAGGTTGGTCATAAAAATAGACATAAATAAGGGGGCACAGCAGAAATAGAGACATCCTCATTAACATGCCTATAATGTTTCCCTCTGGGGCGTTGCTCCAAGTAATGCCTATAATGAAGGCACAATAAAATAACAGCGCCCCTCTTATAAAGTCGTTTTTCAATGCCCTTTTAAGGGCTGTGTTTAGGTGTGGACTGAAAAGGGATGAACACAGCATAAGGACCACCATGATGTTTTGAAAACTTGTAGAAAGATTGATCGAGAAACCTGTTAAAAAGGCAATAATTAACCCTGCGTAAAACCTAAAATCAGATTTGTTCATAACTTGGGTCATAGGGGCTACATTACCTCGTCAAAGGGATAGAGGTTTGCGCTTGCCTTCGGAGTGCAGGCAAATTGCGGAAATAGGTCAAAGGCCTCTACCTTGGCCCCTATCTTTAAAAAAATCTCTGTTGTTGACCCGCTCCCAGCAGGCATGTCCATAATCTTCTTATCCTTTGATTCTGATGGGATGCCCCACAGGTATTTGTTGAAATGGTTTTTAATAAACCTGCTGTTCTGTGCCCCTGGATCTATCATATTATTTTGTCTGAGGCCGTTGATTGCCTTGTTCCTGTAACTCAAGGAGTTTTGCATATTTTAAAAAAGAACCCCCTGCCTTGAGCATTGCATTTACAAAACCGTCAAGGCCATCTAAAAAACCCCTCTTTTGTATGTATATCTTTACAAACATAGCAAAGCCGTGGATAAAAGGGGTCAAAACAGAGTACCTTTTGCCTGCCCTCATAAGCTCTGCCGCCGCTATGCTTGAGTATTGGTTCATCTTTTCAACCATGTGGCTGTAGTCCCTGAAGCTGTAGTGCACAATAGGGCAGTTGATAGTCTCTACTTTACTCTGAGTAATCCATCTTTCATGGGGGGAGTAACAAAATCTGCCAGAGGTTTTCTTAAAAAGCCTGATCTGCCAATCGGGCCAAAAATCACCACCCTTAAGCCAGCGGTTGTGAATATGATTTTTTCTTGGGAACCGATAGACCTCTGCCTTTGGCTGCCGCAAGGCTTGAATTATCGCCTCCTTGGTCTCCGCTGGTATCCGCTCATCAGCATCAATGGACAGGACCCACTGATGGGAGCACTTAGAGACCGCACTGTTTTTTTGTTCGCTATGTCCCTTCCAGGGCTCTACGAATACCTTACATCCTAAAGAAGAGGCTATCTGTACCGTATTGTCCGAACTGCCCGAGTCAACCACCACTACCTCATCGGCAAAGGTGAGACTATTGATGCAGTCAGGCAGATTTGCCTCCTCATTAAAGGCTATTATTGATACAGAAAGGGGAGTATTTTCCATTTAATTTAAATTGCTGGATGCCTTCTCGCTAAGAGATGAGATCTCTTGGGTTGAGACCCTTGAGTTTATCGATGCTGCCTCGTATGCTGCAGAAGCCCCCCCGAGAGGATCAACGCCCTTTCTCGTTCATTGAGATTGCCCAGTGCCATGAAGGTGCTCTCTGTGCCGAGCACCCTTATGGTGAAGGTCTGAGAGCCCTTTAGGGATTCTTTAACGCCCTCAATCCTTAACCTGTCTCCCTGATTGACCCTTGCATAGTCTGAGCTGTCCTTGAAAACAAGCGGTAAAATCCCGAAATTTATAAGGTTAGACCTGTGAATCCTGGCAAAGGATTTTGCTATCACTGCCTGTAAGCCTAAATACATAGGAGCCAGTGCAGCGTGTTCGCGAGAGGACCCCTGTCCATAATTATCCCCTCCGATGATTATACATCCTCCCCTCTCTTTAAGTTGGGCGGCCCTTTTGGCAAAGGATTCATCAAGATTTCTAAACACAAAGTCAGATATGGCAGGGATGTTAGACCTGAGCGGCAGGATCTTTGAACCTGCAGGCATAATGTCATCGGTGGTGACATTATCGCCAGTCTTGAGTATTATCTCAGCCTCAATAATATCAGAGAGGGGATCTTTAATAGGCACTTCCTTAATGTTAGGACCCCTTATAATGGTTAAATCAGAACCTGACTCCGGCGGTGCAAGTAGAAGGGCATTGCTAATTAAAAAGTCTTCTGGCTCCTCTACTAAAGGGATGTCAACATGGGCATTCCTCGGGTCAACTATGAAGCCTTTAATTGCCATAAGGGCGCAGGCAACCGGATTTGTCAGATAGATCTCCGCGTCTTTGGTGCCTGAGCGGCCCTTGAAATTGCGGTTGTATGAACGGACAGATACCTGCCCTGAGCCAGGGGCAGCGCCCATGCCTATGCAGGGGCCGCAGGAGGATTCCATTATTCTCGAGCCTGCAGCGATCATATCTGCAATCAGACCTTCCCGTGACAGCATTTCGTAAACCTGCTTTGAACCAGGATTTATCATCAGGCTCACTTCGGGGGCAACGACATTGCCCTTGAGTATCAAAGCCACAGTTTTCATTGCCTGATAGGAAGAATTGGTGCAACTTCCGATGCATACTTGGTGCACCTTTTTGCCTGTTAGCTCCTTAATAGGCTTTACATTATCAGGACTGTGGGGACAGGCAATCATGGGCTCAAGGGAGGATAGGTCAAGGTCAATGGTCTCCGCATAATATGCACCTTCATCGGCGCTTAACTCAATCCAGTCCCTTTCTCTCCCCTGAGCCTTTAGATACTTGTAGGTCATCCCATCGCTTGGGAATATTGATGTGGTGGCGCCTAATTCTGCACCCATGTTTGTTATTGTAGCCCTCTCAGTAATGCTAAGTCCCTTGACACCCTCTCCGCCATACTCGAAGATCTTTCCCACACCCCCTTTTACAGTGAGCATCTTAAGTAAAGTCAAGATAACATCCATAGCCGTTACATGGGGCTTCTTCAGGGAGCCAATCAGATTTACCTTTACAACCTTAGGCATGTTGATCTCAAGGGCAGCTCCTGCCATAACCGTTGCTGCCTCTAACCCTCCGACGCCAATGGCTATCATTCCCATTCCGCCTTGGGTGGGGGTGTGGCTGTCAGTGCCAAGGGCTATCTTGCCTGGGGCAGCAAATCTCTCAAGATGCACCTGGTGACAAATCCCATTGCCTGGCTTTGAAAAGTAGGCGCCAAATTTGGCTGCAGCGGTCTGTAGGAAGAGGTGATCATCGGCATTCATAAAGTCCGACTGTAGCATATTGTGATCCACATAGGACACTGCAAGGGGAACCTTGACCCTCTCAATGCCTATTGCCTCAAATTCCAACCATGTCATTGTGCCTGTGGCATCCTGAGTATATACCTGGTCGACGGCAAGAGATAAAGGCGCCCCTTCCTTGATTTGCCCCTCTGTTAGATGTGAGGCGAAGATCTTCTCAACTATGTTCATAGCCATTTATACAGGCTCCTCCTTTATTGACAGTTAGTTAACTTAATTGATGCCTTTGACTTTTTCGGACTATTATGTTAAAAAAACATGAAAAAATCAAAGCCTAAAGAGGTTTTCGGTGAATCACTTCCATTTTATCAAAGGCAGGCTTTATGCAGAAGAGGTTGCTGTAACGACCATTGCAGAGACCTTTGGCACACCTGTTTACATTTACAGCCATGCCACATTGACAAGGCACATCAAGGCATACGAAAGGGCATTCACAGGGTTTCCTCATGTTATTTGTTTTGCAGTTAAGGCAAATTCCAATGCCGCAATTCTTAAACTCTTCTCCAGCCTGGGCGCTGGAGCTGATGTGGTCTCAGGAGGCGAGTTGTTTCGTGCACTGAAGGCAGGCATTAAGGCAGACCGCATAGTGTACGCAGGAGTTGGCAAGACCTCAGAGGAGATTGCCCTTGCAATCAAACACAGGATCCTTATGTTTAATGTGGAGTCTATGGAGGAGCTGCAGGAGATTGACAGGGTTGCAGCCGGAATGAAGACAAAGGCGCCTATCGCCCTTAGGATTAATCCTGACATTGATCCTCAAACTCACCCCTATATATCAACAGGGCTAAAAAAGCACAAGTTTGGCATACCCATTGAGAAGGCAATTGAATGCTATAGGATTGCTTCGGCAATGAAAAATATCAAGGTTGTGGGTATCCATAAACATATAGGTTCTCAGCTTACCAAGATAAGCCCCTTTGTGGACTCGCTGAAAAGGATCCTTGCTTTGCTGAGAGAGCTTAGGAGCTTGGGTATCGACATCAAGTACCTGGATATCGGTGGTGGAGTTGGCATTACTTACAATGATGAAAGGCCCCCTCATCCTTCAGAGCTTGGAAAAAACATCTTGCCTCTTCTGAAAAACAGCGGGATTACCCTGGTGATAGAGCCAGGAAGGTCTATTGTAGGCAACGCAGGAATACTCGTAACCAAGGCGCTGTATCTAAAGCAAGGCAGTGATAAAAAGTTTCTGATTGTGGATGCAGCGATGAATGACCTGATTCGTCCTTCTATCTATGGCGCCTATCACAGGATTGAACCAGTGGTTAAAACAAAAAGGGGCAAGATACTGTCAGATATTGTTGGGCCAATCTGTGAATCCGGTGATTTCCTTGCCAAGGACCGAGAAATTACTCAAGTAAAACAAGGGGAGCTTCTTGCGATTATGAGCGCAGGTGCCTATGGATTTTCTATGGCTTCAAACTATAACAGCCGCCCCAAGCCTGCAGAGGTAATGGTAAAGGGCAAAGACTTTGCCTTGATCAGGAAAAGGGAGACATACCTTGACCTGATCCGAGGCGAGAGCATCCCGGACTTCCTATAGCAATGACATTGGAGTTCACAAAGATGCAGGGCACGGGTAATGATTTTGTCCTGCTCGATGGTATTAAATACAGAGACCTTTCAAGCATTGATTCCATGTCTGTGATAAGTAGGAGGCTATGTGATAGGAGATTTGGCGTTGGCGCAGACCAGTTGTTGCTGCTTTTGCCTTCTGAAAGGTCTGACTTTAGGATGGATATCTACAATGCCGATGGCAGCAGGGTTGAGATGTGTGGAAACGGCATCAGATGTTTGGCAAAATATATATGGGACAGGGGTTACTCAGATAAACTCCTGTTGGATATAGAAACCCTTGCAGGAATTATTAAACCCCAAAGGGCGGGCAATCTTGTAAGGGTTGACATGGGGTCGCCTATTTTTCAGCCTGAGCTCATTCCTGTGGATATTACTATGTCGCCGCCTGTGATAGATTATCCCCTATCCGTTGCAGGTAGGCTCTTTTATGTCACCTGTGTTTCAATGGGAAATCCCCATGCAGTGATATTTCCTGAGGAGGAGGTATATAAACTGGACTTGGCAAAATATGGCCCCCTTATAGAGAAGGATCCGCTTTTCCCAAAAAAGACCAATGTTGAATTTATAAATGTACTCAGCAGGGACCGTATAAAAATGAGGGTTTGGGAGCGAGGCTCTGGGGAGACCCTTGCCTGTGGCACAGGTGCCTCTGCCTCTGCAGTAGCAGCAATGCTGAAGGGATTGACCAATAGACAGACCACAGTGGAACTTGCTGGCGGTGAACTCATTATCCAATGGAAAGAGGACAACCATGTTTATATGACTGGTCCAGCGGAAGAGGTCTTTCAGGGGAGGATGGATATTGATATTCCTTGAACGGCGTAAACATAAACGAGAGCCAAACAATGGTGAATTGGAATTCATAAAGATAACAGGCACAAAAGAGGTTATAAATAGAGGGGAATTATTAGATGAGAGTCCTGCGGGACTTGGATTGAAGACAGGATTTCCTCTGCTCAATGGTCAGCCTGTGATAGTTAGACTTGCAAGGGAGGGCGAGGCGCTAAAGTATGGAGTGGTTTGTTGGTCAGAAAGGTCCGACGGATTTTACAGATCGGGCATAAGATTTATATTCAACAACTTATAGGAGGTTACAAGAAATGGAGATCAAAGGCGCAATTACGGCTATAGTAACGCCCTTTAGGGATGGCAGGTTTGATGAAAGGGCATACGAAGGGTTGATTGACTGGCAGATCAAGGAGGGTATTCATGGGCTTGTTCCTTGCGGCACTACAGGAGAGTCCTCAACCCTTGATTACGATGAGCATTTCAGGGTGATAGAGGTTGCTGTAAAGGCTGTAAACAAGAGGGTTCCAGTTATAGCAGGCACAGGCTCTAATTCCACTGATGAGACAATTGAGATAACCCGCAAGGCAAAGCAGTTAGGGGCTGATGCCGCCCTTATAGTAACGCCCTATTACAATAAACCAACGCAGGAAGGATTGTTCAGGCATTATAAAGCCGTTGCAGAGGCTGTGGATATCCCCATTGTGCTCTACAATGTGCCTGGAAGGACCTCCGTTAACATGCTCCCTTCAACAGTAGCAAGGCTTGCGGAGATAGAAAATGTGGTAGCCATCAAAGAGGCTACAGGAGACATGAAGCAGGTTAGCGAGATTATCAGACTTTGCGGCAATAGGATAGTCCTCCTTTCTGGAGATGATTTTACTACCCTTACACTGCTTGCCCTTGGAGGCAAGGGTGTCATATCTGTGGGAGCCAATATTGCGCCAAAGGACTATGCAGATCTGTGCAACTCCTGGGAATCTGGGGATATCAACAGGGCAAGGCAGTTGCATTATAAGCTTGAGCCCCTTAATGCATCTATGTTTATTGAGACCAATCCTATCCCAGCAAAGACTGCCTTGGCATTGATGGGCAAGATAGCAGAGGAATTCAGGATGCCGCTCTGTGAGATGTCTAAGGCTAATAAAGACAAGTTAGAAGGGGTGCTAAAGGCATCAGGGATCATATAAATAGTGACTAATGAAGCAGAGGGGAGGTCTCAGGGGATTCCTTTTGATTGTCCCTCTGAGACTTTCCTTCCGAGGGCCCTATGCCTACTGTGAGAGTATGTTTTCTGTTGATAGTAAGTATTGTTGTGCTCCCTCTTACCACCTCTGCAAACCCCTCTCCCTTTGAGATTGAGCACCTAAGGAGCAAGAGGGTCCCGATGTTTCAGTTGCCTGGCATTGAAGAGGAGGATATAAACCTATCCTCCTTTGAGGGCAGGGCATTGATTTTATTCTTCTGGGCATCCTGGTCGCCCTTATCAAAGGAGGAATTATCAAGGATGTATAGGATTTTCCAAGGGACAGGACTTCCCATTATAGCAATTTCAACGGACAGGTCTATCAAAGAGGCAATACCCTTTGTAAGGACCTTTCAAGGTAGGGACCTATATTTCGGTTTTGACGCTGGGGGCAGGTTAGCAAAGGATCTGTTCAAGGTTTTCCTAATGCCCACTGTCTTTTACATAGACAGCAGCGGGAGAATAGAGAAAATCTATCTGGGCCTTCAGGACTGGCATACAGAAAAGGAGAGGCTAAAATGAGAAAACGGGCTCTGATTACTGGCATTACAGGGCAGGACGGGGCATATCTCGCCGAGTTGCTCCTTGAGAAAGGCTATGAGGTGCATGGAATAAAGAGACGCAGTTCTCTAATAAACACCCAAAGGATTGACCATCTCTACAGGGACCCCCACGAGAAGGAGGTGAGGTTTTTTCTTCACTATGGGGACATGACCGATTCTACAAATCTTATCAGGATAATCCAAAGGGTCAAACCCCAAGAGATATACAACCTTGCAGCCCAGTCCCATGTAAGGGTATCCTTTGAATCTCCAGAATACACTGCCAATGCCGATGCCCTTGGGACATTGCGTATTCTTGAAGCCCTCAGGATATTAGGACTAAAGGAGACCCGTTTTTATCAGGCTTCCACTTCAGAGCTCTATGGCAATGCCTCTTCGGCCCCTCAAAGGGAGGACACGCCCTTTGCGCCCAGAAGTCCCTATGGGGCTGCAAAACTCTATTCTTACTGGATAACGGTAAATTATCGTCAAGCCTACGGCATATTTGCCTCAAATGGCATTCTGTTTAATCACGAGTCTCCAATACGGGGAGAGACCTTTGTTACCAGAAAGATTACTATGGCAGCGGCGAGGATTGCCTTAGGGCTTCAGGACAAATTATATTTAGGCAATCTCAATGCCAAGAGGGATTGGGGTCATGCAAAGGACTACGTTAGGGCAATGTTCCTTATGATGCAGCATTCTGAGCCCGATGATTTTGTGATTGCCACTGGAGAAAGCCATTCGGTAAGGGAATTTGCTGAGGCTGCCTTTAGAGAGACGGGGATAGAGATTGATTGGGTTGGTGAGGGAATGGATGAAAAGGGAATAGACAGTGCCTCAGGTAGGGTTTTAATAGAGGTTGACCAACGATACTTCAGACCTACAGAGGTGGATTTTCTGCTTGGAGATGCCTCAAAGGCAAGAGAGACCCTGAGATGGTCTCCTTCCTATAATTTTCAAGATATAGTCAAAGAGATGGTCGCCTCAGATATGCTTGAGGCAAAAAAGATACTGAGTCTGAAGAAGTGCGGGTTCACAATAGACAGTGTCTTTGAATCTTGATTTAAGGAGACTGTATCCCTCCTTTGTGTTTAAGGGGACATTACCACAAGTATCCCGTAGATACAATAAAAGACTGCCCCAACTAGGGCAGTCAAGGGCGAGAGCCTTTTCGTAAACAGTATATTCCCTAATATAAAAGCTGTGCATGTTATTGCCATAATTGCCGATAAAAGAGCAAGTCCTGTTATTTCCCAGTTAGTGAATATGAGACCTAAAGAGACAGGGAAGGTCGATTGAAACACCATTGCCCCAGTGATATTGCCTAATGCAAGGGTGTCTCTTCCCTTTAATGTCCATGTGACACTGTTGAACTTTTCTGGAAGTTCCGTAGCCACAGGGGCAATAAGTAGGGCAAAGAGCAATGGATTAATGCCCCAGGCATGAGAGAGCTTAGAGAGGGAGTCCACAAAAAGGTGGGCGCCGCTTATCATTATGGCAAGGGCAATAAGCACCTGGCTGATTATTAAAAAGATGCCTGTAGGGGATGGGGCAGGGCAGTAGGAGGGTTTTACAAACATCTTTGTTCTTTGCCATATCCTCTTTAGATAGAGCTCCTCTGCATGCAGTATTCCTTCACTCTCCCCTCTGAAGGTCCTGTAGGCATAGAATATATAGCCCCCAATAAGTAAAAGGGCAATAAATGTCTTGCTTCCCTGCCAAAGCATAGGGACAAAAATAGCGCAGGCATACATCAATAGGAAAAAGACCAGGTCCCTTTTCATGGTGTTGATCTCTACAGTCAAGACAAAGGGTCTTTTCTTTCTCAAAAAGCAGAAAGATGCCGTCAACCCCACAAGAAAGAAGGCAAGGGTTGATAACATGAATGGCGCTCCCAGTATGGCGCCAACTCCAATCTGATGGGACGATTCCCCACCGTGGAGCAGTATTGCCACAAAGGGTAGGATGGTTTCTGGCAATGCCGTTCCAACTGCAGCAAGGAGGCTTCCTACTACTGCCTGAGATAGGGCAAGGGACCTGCCTAAGCACTCTACGCCATTGGTAAATATCTCGGCGCTTGCAAGTATGGCAAGCAGGCTTGCAATCAAGAGGATAATCTCAAGCACCCTTTAAGTTACCACCATTACTGGGCAGGGAGCAGTCTTCAGTACCGACTCAGTAACGCTCCCTAAGCGAAGCCCGTCAATGGATGTAATGCCCTTTGCGCCCATGAAGATTATATCCACGTTTTGCTTTTCGGCTATCTCATTGATTACCTTATAGGGCACGCCTATCTTACAGACCCTCTCAACCTCTATGTCCATTGCCTGCAGGGAGTTTAATTTCTCCTGGTTCAGCGATAGCATTTCTTCGCAGTAGTCTGATTTTATAGAGTGAACAAGCCCATCCTTTGCGCTTTTAAAGAGTTCCTCTATCTTCATGCTCGATATGACATTGGCTAATATCACCTTGGCGCCCCTGTTTTTTCTGTGGTAGAGTCTTTTTATGAGATCAAAGGCCCGGAGAGAATTATCAGAAAAGTCCGTAACGCAAAGGATCCTCTTAATCCTCATTTGCTCCATTGGGATCCCTTCATGCTTATTGCCCCTAACTACAAGCATTGGTATATTTAAGGTTCGGATCATCCTCTCTGAGCTGCTCTGCCGTATCATATGGCTCTTATGTCCAAGCACTAAAAATTCTGCCTTCAATTCAATGATTGCCCTGTTAAAGGTCTCTATAAGTCTTCCAGTGGCTAGTGTGAAAAGACACTCTATCCCTAATGCCCTTATTTTATTCGATAACAAGGAGAGCCTTTCTCTGTTTTGCTCCTGTTCCTTTTCTATATATGCCTTAAGATACGCAGGGGGAGTAAGGGAATAGTCAGAGACCGAGAGCAGATTTATACGGACATCGGGACTTAGGCTTTTGGCAAGCCATAGGGCATAGGCGATTATATTGTCTTGCTGTTCATTGAGGCTTATAGCAACCAGTATATTTATCATAGATTCTGAGAATAAGTGTTCAAAAGAAAAGACACCAAAGATCTCCTTGAGAATTTTTCCAGTCAGAGCTTTAATCTATAGCATGAAAAAAGGGTGGTTATGCCACCCCTTGATATCTATAGAAGGGTTATTTTATTTCACTGCTTCTTTTAGGGTCTTGCCAGCTGTGAATTTTGGCACCTTTGCAGCCGGTATCTTGATCTCTTCTCCTGTTCTTGGATTACGTCCCTTACGTGCCTTCCTCTTAGACACATAAAAGGTGCCAAACCCCACCAGGCTTACCTTTTGTCCCTTTTTTAGGGCGATTTTGATTGATTCCATAACTGTATCAAGTGCCTTTGCTGCATCGGCCTTCTTACAACCACATCCTACGGAGATCTTCTCC
Organism: uncultured bacterium; assembly: GCA_937949555.1. Taxonomy (GTDB): domain Bacteria; phylum Nitrospirota; class Thermodesulfovibrionia; order Thermodesulfovibrionales; family Dissulfurispiraceae; genus DUZI01. Next base: position 21,745 of record CALEDV010000005.1, read on the forward strand.
ACAAGTTCTGTCTTAGTCAATTGTCTTCCCTCCTTTCTTTCCTTGGATTTGAGATTAACATAGCAGTGAAAATACCATGTAATTAGTGATTTGTCAAGGGTGCAAAGGCTTGTAAAGTAGAAGCTCTCCTACAGGTGCTTTGAGCTTTTTGATCTATCTAAGTTAGAATTTCAACATGTCCGTGAAATTAATAATCTTTGACCTTGATGGCACTTTGGTGGATTCTTCTATTGATCTAAGAAACTCCATTAATTATGCCTTACAGCCCTTTGGCATAAAACCTATTTCATTAGAGGAGACCAAGAGTCTTGTGGGAGAAGGGATATCAAGGCTTGTAGAGAAGATCGTGCAGGAACATCCTTCTGATATAACCAAGGATGAAGTATTCAATAGATTCGTCAGTCATTACAACCGCCATTTGCTTGACAATACAGCGCCCTATCCTCATGTTGTTACTACACTTGGCAAGCTGGATGCCTTTGCAAAGGCAGTAGTATCTAACAAGCTTGAAGCTATGTGCAGGGATATAATAAACGGACTAAGCATGGATAGGTTCTTTGATATGATTGTAGGCAGCGAGACCACTGGACACAAAAAGCCTTCCCCGATCCCAATACTTCATGTGCTTAATACCCTTAGCTTTACACCCCAGGAGGCCATGCTTGTAGGAGACAGCAACTATGACATACAAGCAGGAAAGGCAGCGGGTATATTCACCGTTGCCGTTACCTATGGATTTCGTTCTCCTGAGACCTTAAAAGATGCAGATGTACTTATAGACTCCTTCAAGGACCTGCTGTCCTTGAAAAAGCTATTCCCCTAAAAGGCATCTTTAAGATGTCTTATGTGTTGGCCATTGACGATAGTTATAACATCAAATCTTACTTTGATCTCTCTTTCAAGTCTCTGCATATAGTGAAGAGCCACATTTCTTATCTTTCTGACCTTGCCTTCATGCACAGACTCTATAGGGTCTTGATTATCAGCAGATTTGACCTCCACAAAGACTGTGGTGTCACCCTCAATAGCAATAATATCTGCCTCGCCGTAGGGAGTAAAATAATTTCTATGCAAGATTTTGTATCCCTGCGCCTGTAGAAATTCACAGGCCAATCTCTCAGAACGGCTACCTGTTTCCTTTGAGTTTCTCAAGGGTCTCGTAATCCTGAAGAGTTATCTTCCTGCCCAGCAGATTGTATAGCAAAGAAGGTATTGCCTCTATGTCCCTAATATCCTTTTGACACTGCATCTTAAGGCTTTCCCTGAGTGAACCCTGAGCCTCCCAGAGTCCACTCAGGTGGTTTGATAGGGCTTTAAATATCCTCTCTCCACTACTGTCCCAGTCCATAAGAAGCACCGCCTGACTATACTGTTGCAAAATCTCTTCGCAAAACTCATAGAGCCCCTTGCCCTTATTGAGCGTTATGAGCTCGCCTTTAAAGCCCAGTTCTCTGAGCGCCCTAACATCCTTCCTGCCCTCTACTATAATTGGCATCAGGCTATTAAGATGGTTCAGCTCTGACAGGGTCCTAAGCATCCTTTCAGCCCTTTCTAAGTCCTCAGTGGTAGGCGCCACGGATTGTTGTTAATAGTCCTCTTTAGGAGGCTCTGCGATGTAACCAAAACGTTTTACAAACTCTTCAGGCTTAAGCAAGAGGGTTTGCGATAACCTTATCAACGCCTCGCCCTGTAAGTCTTCTGGAAGCAACCTTATCATGTATTTCTGGGCGGCTTCGAAGGTCTCAGACCTTACATCCACCCTTCTAATATTAACCTTGCCAGTAGCGTAATCAATGATGTCCACAAAGGGAATAGAGCGGAGCCTTCCCTCATATTGGGTAATCACTGCACCAGTGCCTCCTCTAAGGAGATAGCGGACAGCCCCATAGCCTAAGTCTCTGGTGTATTCCACATCAAAGGGTATAGGGTCTGCAGCCCTTAGCTCATATCCAATATTCTTATCCACAATAGTGATATTGAGATTGAGCGATTCCAGGGTCTTTTTGACGAAATTCTTTAGAAGCCTTCCAAGCTGTATTTCCGAGAGCCTTATCCTGCCAGTCTCATCCTTTTCAAGCTGTTCAAGGGATTTGAGCTCCGCCAGATCAAATTTTTCCGATATCCCCTCTGCAAGGATTACTACGCCGTGGTCCCTTCCCATAGACATCCTTTTTATGATGGAACAGGCAATAATATCGGATATCTTTTTAAGGGATAGCTTCTCTTTGCCAAATTCTTCAGGTATGAGGGTAAGGGTTGCGCCTGCTGCATTTCCGATGCCTAAGGCAAGGTGTCCTGCATGGCGACCCATAGTGGTTATAAAATACCAGCGTCCAGTGGTCTTTGCATCCTCCATGATATTTTTCACGATCTCAACTCCCCAGTGTCTGGCAGTCTGGTATCCAAAGGTTGATACACCTCCAGGAAGGGGTATGTCGTTGTCGATGGTCTTTGGCACATGCACCACACTGATTGAACCACGGGCCTCCCTGTCAATCCAATTTGCCATAAAAAGCGTGCCATCGCCTCCCACAGTGATCAGATACTTTATGCCGCTTTTCTTGAGGGTGTTCATAAGGACCGGAAACTTTTCCTTGACCTTTTCAGGATATTCCCTGGAAGTCCTAAGAATAGACCCCCCCTGGGAATGTATCCGTGACACATCGTCTATGGTTAGATCCTGCAATGCCCCCTCATTGCCTTCAAAAAGGCTTTTGAAGCCACCCTTTATGCCTATTACCCTTTTGCCTTCGTTTATAGCCTCAATAGTGGCGGCAGATATCACCCCATTGATGCCCGGTGCTGGACCTCCACCCACAATAATTCCAACTGTATCCTTGCCCTGTTCAAGCATAGACTCCTCCCTTTGTGCATTATTTCTGCATCATTATATCAGATGAGCAAAACCTTTTTTCTATCTGGGCGCACAGGCCATGCAGCATGTTTATTTCCCATTTTGCAAGAGATGCCCTTGTTATAATGCGTCTGAAGTTTTGCATAATCTTATCTCTTAAATCGCTGTTACCCTTTTCTATATAGCCTATTAAAAGCAGCGATTTCTCGATGCGCCTAAAAAGCTCCTTCATATCTCCTTCAGATACTGGCGATACTCCAGTTATATCTTCGCTGGCATCCTGTCTTTTGTGTATTGATGCCCTTAGGGTCTCGTAGGCGACTATGAGGATTGCTTGACTGAGATTTAGCGATGGCTGGCTTGGAGCTGAAGGTATCTGTATTATAAAACTGCAGCTATCAACCTCTTCGTTATATAAACCCCTTGATTCTCTTCCAAATAAGAGGGCGACTTTTGTGGATTGAGCACCACTGAAAATCCTCTTTGCCCCCTCCCAGGGGCTTATAAATAGTCCCCTTTTTCTGCCCCTCCGTCTTGAGGTGCCTACTACGAGTGTTTTGTCCCTTAGGGCGTCCTCTAAGCTTTTGCAAGCAATTGCCGATGAAAGCACATCCTCAGCCCCATGGGCAAGGTAAAAGGCCTCCATTGAGAGAGGAGGCGGATTTACAAGGACTAGTCTATGAAAGCCCATGTTTTTTATTGCCCTTGCGGCAGCGCCGATGTTGCCCTGTTCAGAGGGTTCAACCAATACAAAGCTGATGTTATCCTGCCAGTTATAGGGCATATTGCCTGTCAAATTGATGTTCCTGTTGGATGCTTGCCTCTGCTATTTGAGATCACTTGGAGGGTTTAAGGGCATATTTAAGTCCCTTGCCTTGTGCCAGATAGCTGAAGACCTCTTGAATATCACTGAGCCCACATACTTCACTTATTAATCTCTCTACAGCAATGCCCTCCTTTATGAGCCTATAGGCCTCCTTCACATCCCTTGGCGTGAAGTGGAAAGAGCCTTTAAGTGTAATCTCCTCATAGTGTAGCTTGTGGGTGTCAAACCTTGCCTCAGTGCCTGTCTTACAGCCGCCAAAGAGCAGCACTGTCCCTCCCCTGCGCACAAGAGAGGGAGACAATTCCCAGACATCCACTGACCCTGTGCACTCAATTAGGAGGTCAGCCCTTAAGCCCGATGAAATTGCCTCTGACAAAACAATTGCCCTTTGGGCGCCAAAGGACCTTGCAAAGGAAAGTTTATTGTGGTCTCTACCTAATACAGTCACCTCAGCGCCCCTGTGGTGTAGTAAAAGTATATGCATTAGGGCTATAGGACCAGCGCCTATAACAACCACCTCCTTCCCTTTAACCGATCCAATACCAGTCAAGGCATGGGTGACGCAGGAGAGGGGCTCCAGCATGGCTGCTGCCTCAAAGGATAGGTGTCTTGGCTTGAGGAAAACATTCCTCTTCGCAATATGCCCTGGGATGACAATGTACTCTGCAAAGGCACCAAGGATCTTTGTGTCCATAATGTTTAGGCATTGATTAAATAAGCCCTTGCTGCAATACCAGCACTTACCACAGGGCGCGCTGTGGACTGCCATTATCTCATCGCCTTCCTTAAAACCCTTCAGATTTTTCCCTGTGGAGGCTACAGTGCCTGAGAACTCGTGGCCAAAGGGACCAGGCATAGGTATCATGGGATGTCCCCTTAAGAATGCCTTTTTATCGGTTCCGCATGTCAGGGCAGTGTCAATCTTTACAAGGATCTCGCCTTTTGAGGGGGTGGGAGTGGGAATATCCCGTAATTCAATTTTGCCTGGTTCTATAAGATAAGCCGCCTTCATTGAAACATTATAACTCAAAAAGGCATCGTCCCTCATGCTTGCCCTGAGGGCTATAAAAGGCGCCCTATTTAAAGAGAGAGCGTTTTTCCTTTATTGAAGCCTCTATAAAAGCCCTGAACAATGGGTGGGGCTCTATGGGTTTTGACTTAAACTCGGGATGGAACTGACAGCCTAAAAACCAAGGATGGTCCTTTATCTCAATAATCTCCACAAGCTGTCCATCTGGGGATAGCCCGGTAATCTCTATGCCCTGAGAAACAAGCAGATCTCTGTAAAGGTTGTTAAACTCATACCTGTGTCTGTGTCTTTCTGATAGCTCTCTTGTGCCGTATGCTGCCATAGCCCTTGAACCCTCTTTAAGCACACAGGGATAGGCTCCTAAGCGCATTGTGCCGCCCATCTGAGAATCCTTGTTCCTCTGTTCTATCATGCCTGTGCGATGGTTGTACCAGTTTTCCATGAGGTATATAACCTTGTCCTTCGCCTCGGGGTCAAACTCCTCGCTGTTTGCGCTAAGTCCGCATACATTCCTGCTAAACTCAATAACGGCTATCTGCATTCCAAGGCATATCCCGAAATAGGGTATTTTCTTTTCTCGTGCATAGCGGGCAGCCATTATCTTTCCCTCTATCCCCCTGTTGCCAAAGCCTCCTGGCACTAATATGCCGTCAACCTCAGCCAGTAGATTTTCAACGCCCTTCTTTTCAATCTCCTCAGAGTCAACCCATTGCACAACAACTCTGGCATCATTAGCAATACCGCCATGAAGCAATGCCTCACTGAGGCTCTTGTAGGCATCTTTAAGCCCAATATATTTGCCCACTATCGCTATTACAGTCTCCTGTCTTGGCATCTTTATCTTTCTGACCACATCTTCCCATACCCTGAGGTCTGCCTGAGGGAGATTGAGGTGCAACTTCTTCTCTATCTGCCTGTCTAATCCCTCCGATCTAAACCATATAGGCACTTCATAAACCGTATCTACATCAATTGCCGCTACTACGGCATAATCATCCAGATTACAGTGCATTGCTATCTTACGTTTTACATCCTGTGAAAGGGGCATCTCAGAACGGCAGAGCAGTATGTCGGGTTGTATGCCTATCTCTCTAAGTTCCTTTACGCTGTGCTGGGTTGGCTTGCTCTTGAGTTCTCCTGCGGCCTTGATGTAGGGCACAAGGGTTAGATGCACATAGAGTACATTTTCCCTTCCCACATCGTAACGGAACCTTCTAATTGCCTCTAAAAAGGGGAGGCTTTCAATGTCGCCTACTGTGCCGCCTATCTCCACAATCACCACATCGTATTGATCCTTAGCGGCAGATTTTACCGCCTCCTTAATCTCATCGGTTATATGAGGCACTACCTGCACCGTGTTTCCTAAATAATCACCCCTTCTTTCTTTTGTAATGACATTGTTATAAATCCTTCCTGTAGTGTAATTGTTGTCCACAGAGGTGCAGACATGGGTAAATCTCTCGTAATGACCTAGATCAAGGTCCGTTTCGCACCCGTCGTCGGTAACATAAACCTCTCCGTGCTCAAAGGGACTCAGTGTGCCTGGGTCAATATTGAGATAGGGGTCTAACTTTTGCAGGGTAACCCTCAACCCCTTTGCCTCAAGGAGAGCCCCTATTGCAGCCGCTGCAATGCCTTTACCCAAACCTGAAAGCACGCCGCCTGTTACAAAGATGAATTTTTTATCCATTTCTCCACTCTCTCAATATCCTCGGGGACATCTACCCCTAAGGTTTCGCTTTCAGTAATTGCAATCCTTATCTTGTATCCGTTTTCAATAGCCCTTAGCTGCTCAAGTTGCTCCGACTGCTCTAAGGGCGTCTGTGGAAGGGAGGTCAACTTTTTGAGGAAGCCTTTCCTGTAGCCATATATACCAATATGTTTGTAGTATCTTGCATCCCCTCTTTGAAAGGGAATCGGACTTCTTGAGAAATAAAGCGCATCCTTTTGCATGTCAAATACAACTTTTACCACATTTGGATTTTCTATTTCCATCTTTTTGTAGATTGGTTTTGCAAAGGTTGCCATTGGCATAGTTGCTTGGGACATCAATAGGGCAAGTTCGTCAATCAGCTTAGGGTCTATAAGGGGTTCATCACCCTGAACATTGATGACCACATCTTCTTCTCTTAGAGAATACCCAAGGGTATCTATCTTTTCAAGGGCTTCAGCAACCCTGTCAGTGCCCGATAGGTGCTTATCAGAGGTCATGCAGGCTATCCCTCCAAATTCCTCAACAGCACTGTATATACGGTAGTCATCGGTAGCCACAAACACCTCTTTTATATGCGAGGCTGCCTTAGCCCTTTCATACACATGCCTTATCATAGATTTCCCCGCAATGATTGCGAGGGGTTTTCCGGGAAATCGCACCGAATTATATCGGGCAGGTATTACCACAAGGGCAGACATGATGACAGTTATGATAACACAATGGAAGCCTTAAAATTTCAAACAGGGTTGGCATAAAAAACACTGTATAATCGGGTGCAGATATTTCTGTAGGACTGCTATTTTTGGGTTGTTGATAATGTTTAGGAATTAGACTCTCCCTGCATCAGTGCCCCTTAGGGATTTAAAAAAGGACTTTAGCAATACTGAGCACTCATTAGCCATAAGACCGGAATACACATCAACCCTGTGATTTAGTCTGCTGTCCTTAAGGATATGGTATAGGCTTTCTATCGCGCCTGCCTTAGGGTCTGCACACCCATAGACCAGTCTTTTGATCCTTGCATTTACCAAAGCCCCAGCGCACATTATGCAAGGCTCAAGGGTAACATACATAGTACAATCATTTAAACGCCATCTGCCTAATCTCTTGGCTGCCCTTCTGAGTATTGTAATCTCTGCATGTCCCAGAGGATCCATGTTTCTTTCCTTTGTGTTGTATCCCCTGGCGATTATCTTATCCTTGCAGACTATTACTGCTCCCACAGGCACCTCGCTCCGATTAAGGGCCTTTTTTGCCTGTCTTATTGCCTCCTGCATAAACAGCCTGTCTTTATCCAGTCTATCCATCCATCTATTCCTTGTCCAGTCTTGCAGGACACCTCAAATAGGGCTATCGAGGGATTGAGAGAATATATATCCTTTCTTATCTTTTGCACATCTACATCAAGGTATCCAAGTAGGTCTATCTTATTTACTACCACCGCCTTGGAGTGCTGAAACATCATTGGATATTTCAATGGTTTGTCGTGCCCCTCAGTAATGCTCAATACCATCGCCTTGACATCTTCTCCGAGATAGAATTCTGCAGGGCATACAAGATTGCCCACATTTTCCACAAAGAGCAAGTCAATCTCCTTGATAGGCAGGTCGCTGATTGCCTCCTGCACCATGCTTGCATCAAGGTGACATCCCCCTCCAGTATTTATCTGCACCACTGGTATTCCGAGGGCATCTATCCTGACAGCATCATCAGTACCAGTAATATCACCCTCTATCACAGCAATCTTTAACTCAGGACTAAGGGCTTTAATGGTCTGCTCTAACAGGGTTGTCTTTCCTGCACCGGGGGAACTCATCAGGTTTATGACAAACACCCTGTGTTTATCAAAGACATCCCTGTTTTCCTGCGCAATCTTCTCGTTAGCGTCTAATATTTTCGTAACCACCTTAAGCTTCATCTATTGCACCTCAATCTCTGTTATGTTAAGTTCTCTGCCGCTAAGCATAGTAAATGAGTTTGAAGAACAGTGGGGGCACATAAATACATAGGCATCTTCAGTGGAAAATTCAGAACCACAATTATTACAAAGGGCCTTTATTGCTACATCGTTGATTGTAAGAATCGCCTCAGAGGCCCTGGTATCGGTCTTTAGGGCTTCAAAAGAAAAGGATAGGGCATCAGGCATTATGCCTGATGCCCTACCCACATCTACAGTTACAGCAACGACCTTGCTGTAACCATTTTTCTCACATTCCTCTACAATCCTTTCAAGAAGGCTTAGGGCAATGGAAACCTCATGCATCCTGCTCTACTTGTTTACTTCTTTTTCGTATGCCTCTTTGCCTGCCTGGATAGCGGTGTTGATAGCCGCTGTCTTTTCATCTAAAAAGCCCTTTCCCTTCTCAACGGTTGTAACGACTCTCTCCTTAGTCTGAGTTGCATAGTCAGTAGCCTTTTCCCTTACATCGTCCACAAGTTCCCTCATCCTTCTACGGGTTTCGGGTCCTGACTGCGGGGTGAGCAACATCGCTACGCCCGCGCCTACAATGCCTCCAAGCACAAAGGATAATAAGATCGCCTCTGAGCCGAATCCGCCTTCATCCTGTCTCATCTTAAGCCTCCTTTTTCTCTTTTCTGTGTTAATAATGCCTCAAGGGCAGCCCTGAATGCAGATTTAAGACCTGCAGCGCGCAAAGAAATGCCCCCATTGAAGCCTTTGATTAGAAGATTTATCTCCCTGAGGTTTTCAGTTAGCCCGTTTACTGCATCCGATAGATTCCGTGCATTAGCTGTTATATGTCCCACATCCTCGGTTATCCCCTTGACTGTGTTTATGGTAGACTCGACTGACCCTATAAGGGGGTTGAGATTGCCCTCGGCCCTTTCTACAAAAGCCTTAAGGGCAGCAACAGCCTTCTTTATCTCTAATACGGCATAAACAAGCATAGCCAAGCCAACCAAGAATCCAATAATAAGGAATAAAAAACCCAAACTAATTACCACAACCCAAATGTGATCTACCATATCATTGTCCTCAGCAGTCCTTTTTTATTTTCATAGAGTATAGCACAATCCCAACTATTTGACCTCTGCCCTGTAAACATGCCTTATCCTCTGCATCACCGTAAGGTGGTTTAAAAAAAAGATAAGGGTTATAACAGGAAAAATTAGCCCAGTTATGCATCCTAAGGATATAAGGACAATGCGTTCAGGCCTCTCCATAAGACCTACCTTGCACTCGATTCCCAAGCCCTCAGCCCTTGCCCTGACATAACTGATAAGCACTGCCCCAACCATTGCCCCTGCCGTTATCAATAGGCCGTACAGGTAGCCTTGATTGAAAAAATACCATGCGATGGCGATAAATATAAGGGAGTCACAGTACCTGTCAATCGTTGAATCCAGAAAGGCACCAAATTTGGTGTTCTTGCTGTTGGTGCGTGCCACAATGCCATCGAGCATATCAAAGAGCCCCCCAATCAATATAAGTATGCCCCCTGCCGTAAGATTGAAGGGGATAACCGAGGCGGCTATCAGTGTGACAATAAAACCCGTTATTGTTATAGCATTGGGACTAACTGTTATCCTTCTGGCTATAGGCTCAAGGGGTTTATCAAGTATATGTCCTAATTTGGCGCTTAACAATTAGCGTTCCCTTAGCGTTCCCTTTTGCCCTCAATAAACTCTTCTACCATCCTTCGGGCATCTTCGTCGCTGTACTGCTCTGGTGGATGTTTCATAAAATACGCTGAGGGGGAAAGGATGGCGCCCCCTACACCCCTGTCAAGGGCTATCTTGCAGCACCTTATCGCATCTATGACCACTCCAGCGCTATTGGGGGAGTCCTCTACAGAGAGTCTCAGTTCAAGATTCATGGGTATATTCCCAAAACCCTTCCCTTCGATCCTTAAAAAGCAGACCTTATTGTCATTCATCCAAGGGACATAGTCAGAGGGCCCTATGTGAATGTCCTCCTCAGAAATGGGGTGATTAATCTGTGACCTCACAGCCTCAGTCTTAGAGACCTTTTTAGACTTAAGTCTGTTATGGTTTAGCATGTTCAGAAAATCGGTATTGCCGCCTACATTCAATTGATAGGTATGATTTATGTGTATGCCCCTATCCATAAAGAGTTTTGTAAGCCATCGGTGGATTATAGTAGCGCCTATCTGTGCCTTGATGTCATCGCCAATGGCAGGAATGCCTTTGTCTTTGAAACGTGTTGCCCATAGAGGGTCTGAGGTTATAAACACAGGAATACAGTTAATAAAAGCTATCCCTGCCTCAAGACAACATTCGGCATAAAATTTTGACGCCCTCTCTGAACCTACGGGCAGATAATTTAACAGCATCTGGGCGCCACTCTCCCTAAGTTCCTTGATCACATCACAGGGTTTTTCATTGGCTGCTATAAATCTCCTGTCTTCGGGATAGTCCTGCATATGTGGAGAGATGCCGTCATGGATCTCGCCCATTTTAACAACAACCCCTATGTCTGTAATATTGGGGAAAAAGACAGCAGTACAATTTGGTTTTGCAAATACTGCCTCCTTCAGGGGCCTATTGACCTTGCGCACATCCACATCAAAGGCTGCCACAACTTCTATGTCCGAGGGTAGATATCCGCCCAGATTATAATGCATTAACCCTAAAGCCATATCTGCTGCTGCTCTGCCGTCGAGGTCCTTATAATATCCAATGCCCTGAAGGAGAGAACTAGCGCAATTGCCTAGCCCGGCAATAGCAATACGAATCTTTCCCATTACAATTTCTTACCTACCTTATCTTAATTTATGGGTGAATCCTCTGGTTCCTTTGATATTTTTATCACAAGTATCCCGTCTTTTAGAAGTGCCTTGATCTCTTTAGAGTCAATCCTCTCGGGGAGTGTGAAACTCCTTGAGAACCCCCCACATCCCCTCTCAATCTGATGATACCTGCAGTCTTCCCGTTTTGTTTTACGATCTCCCCTTACCTTCACCATAGAGCCTTGAACTTCAGCGATTATTCTGTCTTCCTTTAGCCCTGGTATCTCCACAACAACATAGTAGCTGCTTGGGGTCTCATAAACATCAGAATAAGGGGTCCAAGTAACAGGCTGTTCGCACCCATCGGCAAAGTCAAAGATGCTGTTAATTTGTCTGTGGATCAGGTATATATTTTTTAGAGAAACCATTTTCTATAAATCAAGCCGTGTCTTTTAAGACCCCATAATTAGAGTAGGTTTTATAAATTAACTCATACAGTTATGTCAAGATTACGTAACAATGCCTCTTTTGTAATCTAACTTTATAAGTCTATTTTAATGCCTTTCAACTCCCTTGAGCTCGCCTTAATTGTTTGATACACAGGCATAGAGGACCGATAAAGGCATCACAGCGGCGCAACGAGGAGACAGTTTTTTTATTTTTCTTAAAAAACCCTCTATGCTCGTTTATCCCCTTGGCTTGGCAACAATCTCAAGCACCTTGAGGTCAAAAAACCTCTTAGAGGCAGCGGACTTAATAACCATCACCGTATCTGCCCCTCTTCCAGTGCCAGCAACTGCAAGGGTTTCAGTTTCCTCAGGGAGTAATCCGGCATCCACGGCCATCATCACTATCTCGCAACAAACCTTAGAACCCTCTCCAAAACGACGCAGGGAGTTTGCAACTATCAGGGTAGGATATAGCCCCTGAAACTTCTGTGCAAAGGCTGTCTCAATACTATGGGTTACCATTGTGCCAGTGTGCACCCTTGCCCCCAGGGATTCAATCTTTGCCCTGACCTCTGGCGACATCTCAGTAACACCAGGGGACTTAAAATTAGCGCAGTGGGTTACAACTATAAGATTTAAGGCCTCTTCCTTCAGTTCCTTGGCTAACAGAAGCCCTGTATCCCCTTCCGTAGAGGCAACTACCAGATGTTTGTATCCGAAATCCTTTATGGACTCTCTCACAATCTCCAAACAGGCTTCCGTATTTTCTCTGCCTGGTTTTTCAAAATAGGTGACCGTCTTTTTCACATTACCACCTCCTAATAAAAGTATTAAAGTATAGCATGAAAAGACAAGGGAGTTGGGAATTGTTGTTTTATACTTATTTTGGACATACAGGCAATTTTTGATATATTACTCTTTAGTAAGGTTTTGTTTTTTGAGCGCCTAAGGTAGAATTAAAAAATCCGTTGCAAAGGGTGTGATATGCAGGATGAGATAAAAGTTCCTCAATTATCAGAGGAAGAGTTAGCCACCGGAGAGGCAATATTTACACGCACTGTCTCTGAGCTTGGTGATAAGCAAACAATTGTAGCCCAAGAGGACATATACTCTGAAACGGGAATCAAACTGGTCTCTTCAGGGACAAAGATTAGGGATAAGGTCTGGGATAGAATTGTTAATCACAAGCTTAACAAACCCATCACAGAGAGTGTCTCTTTTGATAACTGCGTCACTGTTGAGGAGATTGTAAGTAATGCAAGGTCAATCATCCAGACAGAGCTTTTCTATATCCGTCTTGCCCACTCAATATCTGATCCAAAATACTTGCTAAATTCTATTAAGAATATAACCCTGCCTCAACAAATTGCAAAGAAGTTTACCGTCCTTCGTGATGCAAGACCAAGACTATTTCAACACAGCATAAGGAGTGCGATTATTGCCTCTTATTTAGCCTTTTTTCATAATTTGGATGCCTCTGAATGTGAAAGGTTGATCACAGCAGCCCTGTTACATGACATTGGAGAAATGCACATAGACCCATCCATATTAGACCCCAATCATATCTTGACGGCAGAAGAGAGAAGGTTTGTTTGCGTTCATCCTGTGACAGGATATCTTATGCTTAAAAGTATCTCTGAGTTTCATAGGGATGTGGCAACTGCGGTATTACAGCATCATGAGAGGCTTGACGGCAGTGGTTATCCCTCATGGCTAAAGGGCAATCAAATATCTCTCCTTGGACAGGTACTTTCTCTGGTGGAGGTTACAGAGGCCCTAACCTATAAATTCTTAGAACCCAGAGAGATTAGGCTTGCCCTTAATTTCAACAGAAAGGGGTTTAATCCAAACTTTATTGATTACTTGCTGCAGAGCTTTAAAGACGATGACATAAATTACCCAGAGGAAATCTCTATCAAAGAAGGGGATATAAAAAAACAATTAGGTCATATATCGTCCGTTTATAATTCATCGGTTAAGGTATCTTCCTTTGCAGAGGGTAAAGAATCACTTGCCTCTCTCAATAACAGGTTAAAGACCTTAAGATACCAACTGGCTGAATTTGGATTTGATCCCAAGGATCATGAGTCTCTTTTCGAAATAAACAAAGAGGAACCTGAATCGGTTGAGGCCATAGCGCTTATGGTAAGGGAGTATCTATGGCACAATAAGGATCTTTTGCTATTTATTGAATACAATAAAGAACAAATTGAAGAAGGCTTGGATAAAGAGGGCAAGCAGGCAGTATCTGATTTAAAGAAACAATTGATGACAGCTATAAAATAGAAACTGTTTTATGTAATCAGCCTTCAATGATACCGTATTTGCCTTAGAGATTCGATTTTATTTTGTATTGTGACAAAGGTGTCGAGGTCAGCGAATGTGCGTAAGATGAGGGCTAAGGTTTTTTGATAGCCAGGGGTTATAGGTTTACAATTGCAAGCATAGGATTCACTCAGAGGGCAGACCCCTTGGGATCTCAATAATAAAAGCGGCGCCCCCTGATAGGTTTTCAGCATAGAGCTTGCCTTGAAATTGTTCTTCGATTATCAATTTTGAAATATAAAGCCCAAGCCCTAAGGTATAGCTCCGATCCTTTGTAGTAAAAAAGGGCTCAAATATTCGTTCCATAATATTCTCCTTGATACCCCCTCCATTATCCTCTATTTTTAATATAATCTTTTCCTCTAATACCTCTAAGGCGATCTTTATTAGCCCCTTTGTCTGCCTGAATGCTGGATCCCTTTGCTGCTCTAAGAGAGCCTCCTTTGCGTTAGTTATAAGGGATATAATAACTTGATTGAAGTGGTTTATGTTGCCTTTTATAAATATGTCAGCATAGTTCTGACACAGAGACCTGGGATTTTTTGAGGACATATCTTCTTTCAGATAACTACATTCAAAGTCTATATTGGTTGCCCTAAGCTCTTCCGATAAAAGCCTCAGGTTGTCATTGACAGCACTGCATACCTCAAAGGCATCAGATAATTGGGGCCTCTGGATATAGCTGCTAAAGACATTGATAGTTTCAGACATGCTGTTAAGCCTATCCATTACTGTCTTTACAATCCAGCGTATCCTTTCTCTGTCTAATTCATTGGCTTCATAATAGTCTTCCATAGCCTGCACCACAAGCCCAATGGCATTGAGTGGCTGCCGCCAGTGGTGCGATATTGATATTAGCATTTCTCCCATAGCAGCGAGCTTTGACTGCTGTAAAAGCATTGCCTCCTGCTTGCGTCTTTTTTCTACCTCTTCGGCAACCCTTTCTTCCAAGTTTCTTGTGAGTTCCTCAAGGTTTTTGTACATTGTTATCCTCTCTGTGATGTCCGCAAAGATACAGGCAAACTCGTTAGCATTGTGTTTGTACGCAGTTACCTCATAGTACCTGCCAAGGGCGGCAGAGAGGTTTTCAAAGTGCACAGGTTCTCCAGTTTTTACGACCCTTCCATAGGTTTCAATCCAGTGCCTCTCGGTGTCAGGCATTATCTCAAGTACCGTTCTGCCTATCAGGTCTTGAGTCCTCAGTCCAGTGAGGTTTTCAAAGGCACTGTTTACTGCAATAAAGCGATAATCAGCGGGATTGCCATTATCATCAAAGATCATCTCATGAAGGGCAAACCCATTGGTCATATTCTCAAAGAGTCTCCTGTAGTCTTCGGTAGTTTTTTCAAGGGCGAGTTCTGCGGCCTTTTTTCGCTCTATCATGCTGTTGATGCACGATGCAAGTTCCTTGCATTCAGCATATCTTAGGGCGTCTGTTTTTATGGGTTCAGAGATATCGGAAGTGTCCTTAAAAAAGTCAGTAAAAAGGGTAAAATCCCTCTTAAGACGTCTGGAGAGTATGCGGTTGACCAGCAATACGGACGAGAAAAACACAATCATTACAAGGATGATGATTATAAAATGCCTTAATACTCTTTGCTTGAAGTCCTGCTTTTTCTCTTCAATAATATGGTTGATTGTATCAGGATAAAAGCCTGACCCCACAATCCATCCCCATCTTTCATAGTAGTAGATGTAGCTTATTTTATGGAATTCCCCGTCCTTGGTAGGTTTGCTAAAATTGTACGAAAGGAAGTCCCCCTCCTTTTTCATGCCTGCCTGTAGGAGTTCTCTCACAATATAGGTCCCCTTGCTGTCCTGTAAGTTTAGTAGGTTTTTCCCAACCAGTTGTTTGTCATAGTGGGCAAGGCAGTTGCCTTTATTGTCGAAAACGAACAGGTAGTCCTCTATGCCGCTTTTTACGCCTTCGAGCCAGTTAAGGGTTTCCTGTTGAATATCCAATTCAATATCCTCAAGATACTCCCCTGTGCCGATAAACCAGTCAAAGGGTGCAAAGTGCTTGATGTACGCAATCTTTTGGTGATTTGCCCCTTCTGTGCCAGGTTTTGTCCATTGGTATTCATAAAAGCCCTCTCTGCTGGTTTTAACAAGCTGAATCATATCCCTTATGACCTTACGGGTCCTTAAGTCCCCTGTAAGAAGCAGATTCTTCCCTTCCAGCTCAGGCTTATCTGCAAAGAGTTCTTCAACCCCGTTGAGCCTTGTTGCAAAAAAGTATCCCCTACCCCTATTGAATCTCTTGTGCCTTAGCGTCTCTCTGAGTAGGTCTTCAATCTCCTCTTGCGATTTGCTTTCTCGGAAGGAGTGATACAAGGACAGTGCAAGGGCATGGGCAGCATAAACCCTTTCCTTTATATCCTCTTTACTCCTTTTGAGCAGAGATTCCCTCTTATATCCAAAGTATTTAACGGCTTGCTGTACCTCAAGTTTTGTTAATCTTTTTTGCTCCTCAATAGCATAAAGGTCTATATTTTCAATCTCCCTTTGCGCCTGTAAATATTCATCATGGAACCAGTAAATGCCCAAGGTAAGGACGCATAGTCCTATGGTAATCAAGGCGTTGATATTGAATAGGCTGACTATTGAAGGAGGCATAAACCCTCTCTTATTAAAATTCACCTCTAAAACATACAAAAACTGTAGCACAAATATTATCTACATACAAGGGTTGTATTGACAGCGCTTGGGTTTTTCTAATATCCTTTTTACTAATTATGAAGTTGCTAATACTTTTTTGCATACTTATATCCCCCTCCTTAGTGTTAGCCGAAGATATTAAGGGACTTCAGCCCTTTCAGCCCTATGGGGTTTTTTCAACCTTCAGCGCCGAATCCCTTGGGGAAAGGCAGATAGGCATAGCAATAAACCTTGAGAGGACTAAGTCCCCGGATTTCTATAGAATCACGGCACAGGCTGCCTATGGCTTAAAGGATAATATGGAACTGCATATGAACCTGCCCTATTTTCTTAAGTATGACCAGTCAATATATGGGTTTGAGGATATAAGCTTTGGGTTCAAACACAGACTTGTTGATGAGGGCAGATATAGTCCAGGGCTTGCTTATATGCTTGTAGCCTCACCAGGGTTGGGCAGGACTGACTTTTCTACCGATGGAAGATTGGGCGCAGGGATGATAATAACAAAAAAGGTAGGACCCTTTCGGGGACATGCAAATCTTATCATATATGAACCCTTCAAGTCTGGGCTTAACAGGGAGTATCTGCTGAACCTTGGGGCAGAACTCGCAATTGCCCACAGCTCAAAGGTGCTTGCAGAGTTGGTGGGAAGGAAGAATTACTTTATAAATCGCATAGACCTCCTTGAATGGAGGTTTGGTTTTCGTCAGGAGCTGTCTGAGGGAATCTTTGCTGTCCTTGGAGCAGGCTTTGATATAAAGGATAGGAAGCCTGATTATAGATTCTTCTTTTCACTGAGTCATGTAATCTCCCTCAAGAAGGAGGGAATTAAGAGGATTTACGAACCCTGACAGGTAGGTCAGTTATTTGGCATAATCGGCTATATCCCTCAAAAAATCCTTAACGACGATAGGCTTTGATATATAACCGTCAAATCCGTTGTTAATAAAATACTCGCGGTCGCCTTTCATAGCATGGGCAGTAAGCGCTATTAGCTTTATATCCTTGGTTTTCTCATTCTTCCTGAGTATTTTAGCCACTTTCATACCGTCCATGCCCGGCAGTTGGATGTCAAGCAGAATTATATCTGGACACTCCTTGATTGCAATCTCAATGGCGCTTTCGCCATTATTAGCTGTTATATAATCATATTCTGTGAGGGACAGAATGTCTGTAAAGAGCTCCATATTCACGGGATTATCTTCAACAATCAATATTTTCAAGGAGTTACTCATAGGCCTCCACCCTATTGCCCCCCAAGGCCTTTGCCTTTTTTAGTAAGTTATGGGAAAGAGCTATCATGTTCTCTACTGTGTTGGCATCTTGCGGAAAGGTTATAAGCGATGCGCTTGCGGTGAGTTTGCGGTTGGGCATAAGCTCTGCCCTGTAAAAGGGATAGTTCTCCACATAGGATATAAACCTCTTTGCCACTGCAAGGGCATGTTCTTTTGGGGTGTTTGACAGGATGATGGCGAATTCATCTATCCCGTAACGGACAACGGTGTCTGCTCCCCTTATGGAACGTTTGAGAGAATCGGCTACTTTCTTGACTACCATGTTTGCCCTGTGTATGCCATTCATCTTTACATATTCTGTAAAGGAATCTATGTCCAGTATTGCTAAAGAAAAAATACCCTTATATCTATGCCCTCTGCTTACCTCCTGAGCCAGCCTTAATTGGAAGTAGGAATTATCAAATAATCCGCTCACATCGTCATAAAGGCCTGCCTTTTTGGGAAACATAAGCTCCATGTCCCGTATCTGCATCAAAAGGTCTTCCTTGGTGAATTGGCTTTTCTGCATGATCTTCTTAGCCTTGCCTGCAAGCCTCATCCTGTCATTGATAGAAAGTTCCTTAGCCGTAAGTATGAGAAGGGGTATGTCTCTGGTTTCTGCCCTGTTTTTTAGTATGTGAGCCACCTCAAAGCCGCTC
The DNA here is from genome assembly GCA_937949555.1 of uncultured bacterium. Lineage (GTDB taxonomy): Bacteria > Nitrospirota > Thermodesulfovibrionia > Thermodesulfovibrionales > Dissulfurispiraceae > DUZI01. The sequence goes on from CALEDV010000005.1 coordinate 40,243, forward strand.
ATATCGGGCATCATGAGGTCAAGCACAATAAAATCAGGCAGGTAATTCATTGCCGTTTCAATCCCCTTCTTGCCCGAGGACTCTGTTAGCACATGATAACCTGCGGGCTCAAATACAGAGACAAGGTGCTGAAGCATAGTCTCGTTGTCATCAATACAAAGCACTGTGGTCTTCCTGTCGCTCCGTGCCCGAAGGTTAAGGTCATTGACCTTTTTTACAAGCAGCGCTCTGTCAATGGGTTTTACAAGATAGTCTGAGGCGCCAAGGGCAAAACCAAGGTCCTTATTGTCAACTATGGAGTAGATTATTACAGGAATATCCTTCAATTCGTCGTCGGACTTTAGTTCTTGCAGGATCTCCCACCCGTCCTTGTTTGGGAGCATGATGTCCAATATGACTGCAAAGGGCATTAGATGCCTTATGCGACTCAGCGCCTCAGCCCCGTTTGAGATATGGGCAACCCTGTATCCTTCCTTTGTCAGATAAAGGGATATTAGCTCTGAGGTTGCCCTATCGTCTTCTACAATTACGATAAGTGGCGAGTCAGTTCTCCCCTTAGAAAGGGTGTTTAGATATTCTTTGAGCTCTTCTTCATCCATCGGATGGGTATTGTCATATCTTAAGCTCATAGCACTCTGGACATCAAAAAGCGGGATGGTAAAGCTAAAGGCGCTGCCCTTGCCTTCTTCGCTCTGCACCGTAATCTCACCACCCTGAAGCTCTACAAGTCTTTTGGTAAGCGCTAATCCTAACCCAGTGCCCTCAAACCTCCTTGACAGGCTACCTTCAACCTGCTCAAATTCATGGAATATCCGTTCTTGGTCCTCTTTCTTTATTCCTATGCCTGAGTCCTGCACTGTTACACGAAGGAAATTAAACATCTCCTCTGAATGAGGATTTTCCCTGGATGAATCTACAAAGATGGGCTGGCACGTCTTGTTTATCGAGATTTGCAATTGCCCGCCCTCGTCGGTAAACTTAATTGCATTTGAGAGCAGATTGTAGAGGATCTGCTTGAATTTGATCTTATCCGCAGTGATGATGCCTATATCATCAGATTTGTTTATTGAAAGGGTTTGTTTTTTCTTGTTGATGAGGGGTTTTACTACAGATTCCACTTCCATGACTGCTTGATATGCATCAAAGCTCTCATAGGCAAGCTCCATCTTGCCTGATTCTATCTTAGCGATATCTAACACATTATTGATAAGCTGTAGCAGGTGATTGCCTGAGTTATTTATATTCTGTATGTATCTTCGTTGTTTATCAGATAGGGGGCCAAATAATTCATCGAGCAGCAGATCTGAAAACCCCAATATAGAATTCAGTGGGGTTCTAAGCTCATGACTCATAGTGGCAATAAACTGGCTTTTGAGCTTATTGGACCTCTCCAGTTCTTTGTTTGCCTTTTGTATCTCCCTGGTCCTCTCCATTACCTTTTCTTCTAAGCTGTCATTGAGCTCCTGCAGTTCAAGGTTTCGTTCCTCTAATGCCCTCTCCAACTTCTTTGCTTCGGTAATGTCTTTGCTAATGCCTACGGTGCCTATTACATTGCCATTTTCATCCTTTAAAGTGGATATAGTGAGACTCACCTCTATAGGTGTCCCATCCTTCTTTTTTAATAGCGCCTCATAGTTTGTGACGAAGGACCTGTCCTTTATCTTTTCTATTAGTTGTCTGCGCTTCTCTGGATATACCCATAGTGTATCTACAGGCTTACCTACGATTTCCTCTTTTCTATAACCCAAGATGTAGTAACCAGCAGGATTAAACTCTACAATCCTGCCTTCCTTATCAGTAGTGATTATCATGTCCGCAGAATTGGCAAGGATACTCTTTAGGTATGTCTCGGTCTTTGAGAGGGTGTCTATAAGCTCAAATTTTTCTATCGCATGAGCAGCTTGTATGCCAAGCAGTGTAATAAATTCTACCTCCGTCTCGGTCCAGGTCCTTGGGTAAAAGTCGTCCAAATAGAGTATCCCAATGACCCTTTCTTCGGCATAAAGAGGCGCTGCCATAAGGCTCTTAATCCCTTCCCTAAAGAGAATGTCGCTGTCTATGTAAGGGTGATTATCGATATTGTTTATCACCGTAGGCACCCTTTTAGAAAGGATATGATCAGTTAATCCATTATGCCGCCTTTTCCAGGTGCTTATAATCTCAAACTCAGGAGAAAAACCATGGGACATCCTCAGTGACAACATTCCAGTCTTCTCGTCATAAAGGGCTATGCTTCCCGCAGGGACTTTGAGGGTTCTGCACGCCTCATTCAGTAGGGTGCTTAGGGCTTCATCGAGGCTGTCGGAGGCGGTGATTGCAAGACCGATGCTGTATAATTCCCTGGTATCTTTTAGTATGTTTTTTAGTTCATGCTCTACCCTTTTGTTCTGTTTTAGAAGGGAGAGTATGAGTAATGTCCCCTCTGAATCTATGATCTCGACATCCTTTAACCGGCTGCAAGGTAGGGGTAGAGGCATTGCCTGTCCTTGCAGGGTATTTATAATTATATCTGGCTCCAAAGAGAGCGCAGTGTCAATATCCCTGAATATAGGTATGTTGCTGATCCTTTCAGGCAGATTGGGCTTGTCCTTTTCTACCCAGAACAATCCGAGTATTTCATAGACAGACTTTTCTTGCAGATAGCTCAAAAGGTCAAAGGCGTCCTCATCAGAGCCGATTACTAAGAGGGATCGTTTTTTCGTATTGTATTTCATACAGGATAAATTATATTAGCTTGGGAGATTTTTTACAAATCTGTATCATAATGAAGATACTGTTGGATTTGTGGGGTTTTGTTTTGTGTAAAACTGCATTAAGTCTGTTATTATAGTGAACTGTATGACTGCGCAAAAGACCTCTAAGGGGCCTTGCAGTTACAGGGATATAAGAAGATGTTTTACAAACCCTTATCATTACCTATTATCCTGTGTTCTCTTTGGCAGGATAATGGTGCACTTGTCTTAATATATCGTTTTTTATAAATTAAGTTGCATGAAGACAGAGGATAATATACAACAAGAGATTGACGAACTCGTAGAAATCCTCAATCGCCATTGCCATAGGTACTATGTACTTGATGCTCCAGAGATATCCGATGAGGATTATGACATGCTCTATAATCGTCTCAAAGACCTTGAGCTGCAAAGCGGTTATATCAGGGCAGATTCTCCCACGCAGAGGATTGGACATAAGCCCTTAGAGAAATTTCAGAGCCTGAGGCACCGCGAACCTATGTACTCCCTTGACAATGTCTTTAGTGTTGAGGAGCTTCGTGAGTTTGACAAAAGGATATGCCGACTCATTGATTGTAGAGGCGATATGCAGTATGCCGTTGAGCCCAAATACGATGGTTTAGCAGTGGAGCTTACCTATGTTAAGGGGGTTCTCCAGAGGGCCTCAACAAGGGGCGATGGTTATGTAGGTGAGGACATAACCTCTAATATAAAGACCCTCAAGACAGTCCCTTTGAGCATAAAACACCTCAAGATTGTCCCAGAGGAGATCGACATAAGGGGCGAGGTATATATGGATATTGCGGATTTTAATGCCCTCAATCAAGAAAGACTTTCTCGTGGTGAGGCAGTCTTTGCAAACCCCAGAAATGCTGCCGCTGGATCTGTGAGGCAGCTTGACCCCTCTATAACGGCATTGAGAAGGCTACAGATTGCCTGTTATGGAGTGGGCTTCTTCAGCACCATAGAACTGAAAACCCAGCAGGACCTGATGCAATGGTTAGAAGAAGCCCGTCTCCCGACACCCTTGGAATTTAGTGTAGTAAGTGGCATAGAGTCAGTCATTGACCGAGTCAACTACATACAGAGCAAGAGAGAAGGCTTTCCCTTTCAGACCGATGGGGTGGTAATAAAGGTAAACGATATGTCCACGCAAAGGAGGCTTGGTGTCAAGACAAGAGAACCTCGATGGGCTGTGGCATATAAGTTTCCTTCCCATAAGGCTGTAACAAGAATTATGAACATACAGCCTAGTGTAGGCAGAACAGGAAAGGTCACGCCTATCGCCCTGCTTGAACCGGTTAGGATAGGCGGTGTTACTGTTTCTCGTGCAAGCCTTCATAACTGGGATGAGGTCAAAAGAAAGGACATCAGGATAGGTGACCTTGTAGTTATTGAACGGGCTGGAGATGTGATTCCTCATCTTGTTGAGGTGTTAGTCCATAGAAGAACGGGCTCCGAGCAGGTAGTTGAACCTCCATTGAGATGTCCGGTCTGCAATTCGGTTACCCTAAGAAACCCCGATGAGGTTGCCCTTAGATGCATCAATATGAACTGTCCAGCCCAGGCAATAGAGAGGATAAGGCATTTTGCCTCAAAGGCGGCAATGGATATAGAGGGGCTTGGCATTAAGACAGTGGAACTTTTTTACCAAAATAATCTTATAAGGCACTTCTCTGACCTGTTCTCTCTAAAAAAAGAAGACCTTGAAAAACTCCCAGGCTTTGGTGAAAGGTCTGCCTCAAGGCTGATTGAGGCTATTGAGTCGTCCAAAGAAACTACCCTTGCGAGATTCCTTGTTTCCCTGGGCTTGCCCCATCTCGGGGAATTTGCCTCACGGCTTATTGCAGGACACTTTCAGAATATAGAGGACCTTTATGGCATAAAGGCTGAGAGTTTTGTAGAGCTGAGGCAGGTGGGCAATAAGACGGCTCGGTCCTTAGAAGAGTTTTTTGGCTCTCCTGAAAATATAGAGGCAATAGAAAAACTCAAAGAGATCGGATTAAGGCTGACCAATCCTGACTTTCAAGGGCTTGCTGAGGAAAATGCCCAAACCTTTGTCATTACAGGCACTCACCCAGTGCCAAGGAGCGAGATAAAGGATATGCTCCAGAGGGCAGGATTTAGGGTTTCAGAATCAGTAAGCCCTAAAACAGACTACCTCTTGGCTGGGGAGAAGGCAGGTTCTAAACTAAAAAGGGCGAAGGAGCTCGGGGTAAAGATAATAGGATATGAGGACCTAAAGGACATCATAGAGGGTATGCAAAAGCAATTAACAGGGGCAAAGATAGCTGTAAAAGATAATAGATTATTTGATTAACAAAGGGGGTTACATTGGAAAAACAGAGACTTGATATCGCTGAAATCAGGGAACTTGCAGACAGGTTTACTGCTCAGGATCTTGAGTTGTGCATCAATCAGCAGATTGAGCAGGGTAAGAATGTCTGTAAAAAGGGCAGTCATACGGAAAAAATCGTAAATGAATTGGCTAAGGCAAACTTTGTCAGGGGACTGATCGAAAAGGGCAGTTCTGTAGGAGATGCCGTTCGTGAACTTGCCAAAAGGATAAGAACATTTCAGCAGCAAGGGCAATGAAATGGACAAGTTCACCAGCAAGTTAAACAGGGTGATAGATTTTCATGTCCATGCCTTCCCGGACAATTTGGCGCACAGGGCAATGGAAAAGCTGCAGAAGGAGGATAATATCCCAGCCTATCTTGATGGCAGACTAAGTTCTCTTATTCAATCTATGGACAGCGCTGGGATAAGGGGCTGTGTGGTCTGCAACATAGCCACGAGGCATAAACAGTTTGATCCTATTTTAAGTTGGTGTAGGGATATTGCCTCCGATAGGGTTATCCCCTTTCCCTCTGTCCATCCCCAGGATTCCCACTGGGAGGAAAGAATTGATAGGATTGCCGAAGAAGGCTTTAGGGGGCTGAAATTCCATCCCTATTATCAGGACTTTGTTATTGATGAAAGACGGTTGTTGCCTATATACCGGCGGATAGCGATGAATAATCTCATCGTGGTAATGCATACGGGGTTTGATATCGCCTTCCCAAGGGACAGGATTGCAGATCCAAAAAGGGTTATTCAGGTGTTGAATGAGGTTCCTGACCTAAAATTGGTTACTACTCATTTGGGCGCATGGGATGACTGGGAGGAGGTTGACAGATATCTTATTGGCAAAGAGATATATATGGAGATATCCTTTAGTCTTGAGGTGCTTGATAAGGCTATTGCTGAGGGCATTATATCAAGGCATCCAGAGGAATACATACTCTTTGGGACAGACTCGCCATGGACTGATCAGGGAGAAGCCCTAAGGAGATTCAGAGAGCTTAATCTTGCTCAGGATTTGAAGGATAAGATCTTGTTCCGTAATGCCGAGAGGTTATTAGGGATTGCCTAAGCAGTGATGGCGGAGAGGCAGGGATTCGAACCCTGGGTGAGGTGTGACCCCCACAACCGCTTAGCAGGCGGCTGCCTTCGACCGGCTCGGCCACCTCTCCAAACTCAGGTTTTAATATTAGCAGACTGAGTTGTTTTTTTCAAAATACCCTCTTAGAGGTTTCCTCGCAGGCTGATTATAAAGCGATTTTCGACCCTTTTGATTTAAGGATACAGGCTTGCAATATTTCCCTTCACAATCCCAAAATTGCCAATAGAAACTTGTAAGGAGTAAGAGGGCATGCCTGAAAGCCTTTATACCGCCAAAGGGTTTATTAAAAAGGGCCATAGGTTATTCAGTCACCAAGGGGTGATTAGTTTGGCATTATCTGTGAAGGTCCAGAGGTCTCGTAAAAGGGTGTGGCAATAAAACCCTTTCAGCACACCCTCTTACTCCTATCGGCAATTTAGGTCACAATTTATACTCTTGACCTTATATTTCATCCCTTGAGAGTCATACTATTTTTGCCGTTCCCTTGCCTGTTCACCTTTGTTGTGCAATCCTATGGATATGCAGAACCCCCTTGTAAGGGAGAGCCCTTCACTTTGCCTTTGCTAAAATTGCAATATTTCTCCTGTCTTTTCTGGGGAGATAATCAGTTGTTGCCTGAGGGTTTTTTATCTCTAATAACAGGGTATAATTCTTTACATTGTGGCAATGGGGTTTTGTATTGTCTCTTGAGGTAAGATATTATTAAACTAAAATAAAAATGGTGGTGCTGTCTTGCAAAAGAGGATTTTGATTATAGAGGATTCAAAACTTTCAAGGATGGCAATAGGTAGCTGCATTCCTGAGGGCAACTATCTTGTCTTTGAGGCACAGGATGGCGCTGAGGGGATAGATCTCTTTAAAGACACAAATCCTGATATGACCTTTCTTGATGTTGTGATGCCTAACATAGATGGGTTTGAGACACTTCGGAGATTAAAAGGATTGGATGGGAGGGCAAAAATAGTTATGCTCACCGCTGATTCTAATCCCAAAGCTGTTGAAAGGGCACTGTCTTATGGCGCATTGTTGGTTATAAATAAGCCGCCAATGTCAGCAGATATTGAAAAGGCCTTGTCTGAGACCTGAGGTAATCTTCACTAGGGCAGATCTGCTATCCTGTGAAAATATTCCAAGCACTTGAATTGAAAAGCTCCTATAAAAAGAGGGCATACAATGCCTAATATTAATGCGCTGCTGACATCCTATTTTGGCATGTATGCAGTGCAGGTCTTAGTGCACTCTCTTATTGCCTCTTTGATAGTGGATATTGCCCTTTTAGTGTGGAAGATAACAAAGCCTGTGAATCAACAAGCCTTCAGGCTAATTGTGCTCTTCTTGCCCTTTATGATGTATCCAATTTACCAATTTATTAATCCAGACAGGGGCAGCTTGTTTTTTAGACTCCACAGTCTCACGGACATTAACAAATGGCTTTTTACTGAAATAGTAGGCCTGCCTATGTATTTTCTTCTTCTGGCGGTATGTGTATTGACATCTGTGGTATTTATTATTCAGGAGTTCCTACCCATGGTAATGCAGTTTTTGTATCAGAGGAGCAGGAGCGCTCAGGATGCCCTGCAAGAGGAGGATGTATTGCCTGAGGAATTTGTTGAAAGACTCGAAGAGGCCCTTGAGGGACTTCCTTTTCATATTGACGACATAAAGATCATTAACAACGATGACCTGGAGTTGTTTTCTTCTACAGGGTTAAGACCAAAGATATACGCTACCACTGGGATCATTGATGCCTTTGACAGGGAGCATCTCAGGGCAGCGCTTGCACATGAGATTGGCCATATAGTAAGGAGCAGAAAACCGATTCTGATGGTTGCCTATGTTGTCAGATGTATAATGTTTTTTAATCCTATTGCGCTTATAGAGTTCAGGAAGATTGCCCAAGAGGAAGAAAAGATCTGCGATGACATAGCGATTGAGTTGACTAATAACCCAGAGGCGCTTTATGATGCCATTGCCATGATGAGACCTGAATACGAAGCCTATGAAGAGGGGGGGATTAAGGGAGTCGCCTCTTCCCTTGAACATTACAGCCACGAGGTGATGCTCAAGAACAGATTGATGAGGATAGGAGGGCAATCTTACGAGAGGTCTGACAGCGCCATAGCCTTTTCTTTTACGGTGTTGTTGATAGCAGGGCTGAACTATTTTATAGTATAGGTTAAAAGGATGGCTATGTATATTAGTATTGTCAAGCTCAAAGGGGTTTCGGCTCCTAAAGGAGGAGCAAAATAGGGTTGAAGGCATCCACCGTCAGATCTTAGATTTTGTGGATCTCAGAACCTATACTCTATTGCACCACTATTCTATGAAAAGTGACAGGGCATTTACTCTAAGGGGTATCTTGATAATGCTTGTTATCTCAGTGATTATAGCTACAGCGCTATACTCTGCTAACCTGATGCCTTCGCTGATTGATAAGGGCTTTGCAAGACAGTACGGCAGCCTTGAAGAGGTCAGGAGAACCTTAGGTAATGAACATATAACCATCCCAAACTATTTCCCCGAGGGGATAAGGTGGCCTCCTTCATATATAGTGGCTCAAAGGTCGCCCTTTTGGGGGATAGTGATGGAGTTTCAGTCCCGTGATAGTGAGCAAACCGTTCTTTCAATAATCCAAACCGATTTGAAGGGATTGACGGAATCCTTCAGAAGACTTGATTTTAAAGAGGTTAGGGAAGAGGTAGAATACTCAATAAAGAAAAACAAGGCGATACTAAAGGTAGGGATCTGCGATAATGGCTGGGAATGTAACAGCATAAGATGGCAGGATAAAACAAGACGGTTTGAGATACTTTCTACATCATCTCCCTTTGAAACTATGAAGATAGCAGAAGGAATGATGCACTGACTTAAGAACAATTTCATATCTAAATAGGATATTATTCCAATTTCAATCCAGCCTCAAAAATGTTACTCTGTAATCAACAAAACTGAGGAGGATGGGGACATGATTACGGAGACCAATAGGACATCAAATGCTGAAACAGTATCAGGAAAGCAAGCAAAAGCGAATTCAGGGGTTAATATTAATAAGATAGGCATAGGGATTGGTGCCCTTGCAGTAGTTGCCCTCTCAATGGCGTTCCCTTACGGACTTGGTCTGCTTGCGATTGTATGGACGATTGCGATGGCAGCCGCTGTTATTGGCACTGGTGTTATATGTTTTAAGATTGCCAAGGAGCTTATCGGAGGCACTGCGTCCTTTAACTATTCCCCTAATATGGCTTACCTGACTGGCAAAAAAGGCGCCAAAGGTAAGGTTGCAAGGACTGAGGAATCTAAAGAAGCAAAGGATGAATAGGCTTTATTGTTGTGTTCAATGAACAACAAAGAATGATTTCCATGGAGGTGATTTAAATGTACAGAGGAGGAATGATGGCAGAAAAGGGATTCTACTGGAATCCGCTTACAGGCAGGCATGTCAATATAAACCAACAGGGACTGTTGCCTGGAGAGGCAAACAATATATACCTGAAGATATCGCCGTTGCTGCTGCTTGCAGTGGCGCCCTTCTTTGGACTCATGTTTGTTATATTTTTACCCCTTTTAGGGGTAGGAGTCTTTCTTATACTGTGTTTATTGCCTGTGTTCAGCGCCCTGTCCTCTACGGCAATGACTGGTTTGCGCACCATAAGCCGTATGGCAGGTATGAATGGCTCTTTTAGGAAGCACAAGTAAACAAAAAAGCGGAGGCAACCTTATATGAATTGTAATTTTCAAATCAAGGTAATTGTAAGAAGGCTGCTATATGCAGTTTTGTGCTTAGGAGCCATTCTTACAATTTCTCTATCATCAGGCATGCTCTGGACGGAAGCCTCTGGCAAGTCCGTTCCTGAGAATATAGTAATTGACAACATAAAAGGAAAGTATAGTCCTGTGAACTTTGACCACAAAAGACATCTGTCCATTGCAGGTTCTTGCGGTAAGTGTCACCATACCCATACGCAGAAGACCTATGCAGAGTGTAACCGCTGTCACAGTAGGGTCTCAGAGCTGTTTAAGGCAGAAACCAACCATAGTTTCATGCCCTGCAAAAGCTGTCACAATGAGCATGACCTCAAGGACCTTACGGTACCCTCCTTGAAGGTGGCTTACCATCAAGTGTGCTTTAAGTGTCATGTGGGCATAGGAGAATTGGGCCTTTCACCTACAGGATGCACGAAGGTATGCCATACAGCAGCGCCAGGAAAATAAATAAGGAAAGGGAGGATAGGAATAAATGTCAGAGGACAAAAAAGACAAAAAGGGTATTGCCCTGAGCAGGAGAGGTTTTCTCTCTCTTTCTATGCTTACAGGAGCCACAGCACTAAGTCTTTCCTCTAAGTCTGAGGCATCTATTGACAAATTCAAGGGCTGGCCTGGGAGTTTCGGAATGCTTACAGACCTTAGCGCCTGTGTAGGCTGCAGGAGCTGTGAAAGGGCCTGTAATGAAACCTATAATATGCCTCAGCCTGAAAAACCCTATGAGGATTCCTCAGTATTTAAAGAAAGACGGTGGCCTGATGGCAGGACCTATACCGTTGTAAACAGATATCAAGGCGTGGGCAAATCAAAAAGGACTGCTTACAGGAAGGTACAGTGCAACCATTGTCTTGAGCCTGCCTGTGCAACCGCATGTCCCATACATGCCTATGAAAAGACCCCAGAGGGTTCGGTGATGTACGATGAAGACCTTTGTTTTGGCTGTAGGTATTGCGTAATAGCCTGTCCTTTTAATATCCCAGGTTATGATTATGACAGCGCCTTTGAGCCTAAGATAGTGAAATGTATAATGTGTTATCCCCGATTAAAGGAAAACAAGATGCCTGCCTGTGCTGAGGCATGTCCAGTAGGGGCAATAACCTTTGGCAAAAGGGATGATCTTATTAAACTTGCCAAGAAAAAGATTGCCGACAATCCGGATAAATATATAAACCATATCTATGGCGAACATGAAGTAGGTGGTACCTCGTGGCTTTATATATCCGATGTGCCCTTTGAAGAACTTGGGTTTTCAGTTAATCTGCCTGACAGACCTATTATAGAACTCACAAAGGGCTATATGCAGACTGTCCCGATCATCTTTACCACCTTTCCTGCCATATTTGGACTGGTATATGCCGCTACCCATAGAAAAGGTGCAGATACAAAGGGAGGTAATGAATGAGCAATCAAGGGACATCTTTTAAGGATTGGATGAAGGATAAGCTTTTTATGGGGAAGACACCGGTGGAGTACTCTAAAACTCTGGTTACGCCCTTTAATGTAGTTGCAGCAATTATCCTGCTTGGTTCTCTGCCTGTATTTTGGATGAGGTATACTCAAGGTCTAAGCACCGTTATCCATGCCAATAGTGAGTATCCATGGGGTCTTCTCCTGAGTTGGGGAATCTTTGCAGGAGAACCCCTTTTCGCCTGCGGTTTTATTGTGGCAGCAGCTTATTATCTTTTTGGTATGAAGGAATTTAAGCCTTTTGTGAGGCTTGCAGTATTGGGAGGTATGCTTGGATATATTTTTGCTGCCTCTTATCTACTTATAGATTTGGGAAGACCTTGGAGGATATATTACCCCATGTTAATCAACTATGGTCCAGCATCGGTGCTTTTTGTGGTCGCCTGGCATGTTTCACTATATTGCACCGTGCAGTTATTGGAATTCTCTCCGGCAATACTGGAGTGGCTGGGGTCTAAGAGGCTGCATAAATGGGCTGTCAAGTTGACTGTGGGGCTGATAATAGGAGGTGTTATTCTATCCACTGTGCATCAGTCCGCCCTTGGGGCTATGTACTTAGCAACCCCGGGAAAACTGCATCCCCTTTGGTATTCCTCCATGCTGCCCCTCTTGTTTTTTAGCTCAGCCATATATGCGGCCATGTCCTTTGCTGTTATACTGGCACAGTTTGCAGTGCGCTATTTTAGTGAAAGGTGCGACAGGGAGTTTATTGAAGCCGTTCCAACGATGACCAAGATACTTGGGAAAGGCGCTGCGCTTTCTATATTTGTGTATTTTGCCTTGAAGATACTTGCCCTTGCCCAGGATGGCAGGTGGGGATATCTAATGACAGGATACGGTTATTGGTATCTTGTGGAATTGCTCGGATTGGTTGCAATGCCTATGGTGCTTTTTATAATTGGAGTAAAGATGGATAGTCTAAAGGTGATAAGGGTTGCATCTTTGATTGCGGTCGTAGGCATACTTATTAACAGGGTAAATGTAAACCTTATAGCCTTTAACTGGAATCAGCCTAATCATTTTGCAGGTATAATACCTCCATGGTCTGAGGTGCACATGATAGCTGCAATGGTAACCTTGCATATTATTGTATTTAGATGGATAATGAATAGATTCCCAGTAACCCAAGAATTGCCCCAATACAGAGGCACCCACTGAATCTGATAAATATAATAAAGAAGGTGAGCTATGAAAGGGACATCAAGACTAATATGCTTAAGGGCGCTGTTATGTCTGTCTATGCTGTTCCTTTCTTGCACCCTCTCATGGGCGGCGGATACCAAAGAGGAGAATAACTATTGCTTTCAATGTCATTCTGAAAAGGGTTCAGTCAAAAGGTTCTCCGACGGCACCTTTGTATCGACCTATATAGATAGAAATTCCTTTGAGAAATCCACTCATGGCTCCCTACGCTGCAGTCAATGCCACAAGGATTTCTCTGTGCAGAACCATCCCAAAAGAGAATTCAGAAGCAAGCTGCAGTACCAAATAAAGTCCTCCTATGCTTGCAGGGAATGCCATTCCGAAAGGAGTATCAAGAGCAAAAGCATACACAACTCTCTGTTTGCAAGGGAAAAAGAGGGCAAGCCTGTGGTATGCACCGATTGCCACAGCGCCCATGCGGTAATGCGTATTGGCGCAGGCACAATATCCATAGCAGAGGAAAGATACTGTCTTGAGTGTCATGCCCAAGATAGAACGATGACTTTTAAGAATGGAGAAACTCTTTCAATAAAGGTTCATATAACGGACTTGAGGCAGTCGCCTCATAGAAACTTGAGTTGCTCTGACTGTCATCTCGGATATTCAAGACAAGAGCATCCGAAAAGACACTTTAGGTCTATGAGGGAATACAGGATTGCAAACGCTGACAACTGTAAAAAATGCCACTTTGATAAATTTTGGAGTGTATCTGAGAGCATCCATTATTCTATGATCAATGTAGGCAGGCTTGATGCCCCCACTTGCATTGACTGTCATGGTGGGCATGCCACAGCATCTATGGTAAACAACAGGCTTTCAGTGGTAAACAAGTGTAAAACCTGTCATGGGTATATATACGATATGTACGCGAAAAGTGTGCATGGCAAGGCGCTTTACGAAGAAGATAACAGGGATGCACCGAGCTGTATTGACTGTCATACGGCTCACAAAATCAAACTCCCTACAACATCAGAGTTTCATAATCAAATACCTGAGATGTGCAGCCATTGTCACAGTAACCCAAATATAATGAATAAATACGGTCTTTCTGTGGATGTTGTGAAAACCTATTTGACAGATTTTCATGGTGTTGCCCTGAAAATGCAAAAAAACCAGGAATCAAAAAGATACAAACCTGAGCCTCCTATGGCAGTATGTACTGACTGCCACGGGACACACGATATAGTTAGAGCAACTGGTGCAAATGTCCAAATAATAAGAAATAACCTATTAAAACAGTGTCGCTCTTGTCATGCAAGGGCCAAAGAAAACTTTCCTGACGCTTGGCTGAGCCACTATAAGCCGAGCCTAACTCACGCCCCTGCAGTCTTCATGGCTGAACAATTTTATAAAATAATGATGCCAATAATAATCCTTGGCATATTATTTCATGTGCTGCTGCATATATGGCGCTATCTGATTGATAGATAAAAGACAGGAGGAACCATGATGCAAGAGGGACTTGTCAGAAGATTTAATGTGTACAGGATTCTGGAGCATCTGGCGCTTATATTCATTTTTGTAACCCTTATTGCCACTGGTCTGCCTCAAAAATATCACCATTTTGCATTGTCCCAATATATAATTTATTTGTTTGGCGGGATTGTTAATATGAGGCATGTGCATCACATTGCTGCTGTGGCATTTACGATATTATTTTTACAGCATATCATAGTTAATTTTATCTGCATAAGTCTCAGAAAATGGGGCGCTTCAATGATGATCACCTTAAAAGATGTATATGATGCCCGAGAAGACATAAAGTATTACATAGGCATATCCAAAACACCTCCAGTGTATGGGCGATACTCTTATAAAGAAAAGTTTACCTATTGGTTGCTTCTGCTTGGCAGTCTTCAGATAATATTTACTGGTTTTATTATATGGTTTCCTGTAGAGGTTACTTATTACCTCCCTGGACAGTTTGTTCCGGCTGCTAAGATTGTGCATTCAAATGAGGCGATGCTTATATTCGTCATTATTGTGTTATGGCATATCTATGATTCTATCTTCAGTCCAGAGCATTTCCCCCTCAATAAGAGTATTTTTACAGGGTATGGAGAAAAACGGTATGAATTGGATGAATAAGAGATGCGCAAAAAGATAATAACTGCGATCATTTTATCTGTGTTGTTAGTATCAATTTCTGTTGGTGTTGTCAGTTATATTAGCGTTAGCAATACCATTGAGGTGTCTCTTTCCAAGAGATTTGCCCTGGCTCGCACTATAGCAAATTATGTAGAGGTAATTATTAACAACAATTTCAACAGACTTTACGATGTTTCCCTTTCCTATAAGGTTGATCTAAAGGACGGGAATTGGGAGCCAGAAACGAAACTCCTTGAAAGTGCATACAGGTATTCTCTTTTTACAGAGGGTGTGTTTTTGTTAGACAAAGAGGGCAGAGAGATCCTTTCATTTCCTCAAAGAATAGGGTATTTCTCTGATATATCTTACATAAGTTATGTTAACCATGTATTCCGCACAGGCAGGCCTATAATCTCAAATGTTTTTACAATAAGTAAGATTAACAAGAAGGTAATCTTTATTATGACACCCCTGAAAGACATAAACGGCAAGATTATAGGTATCGTTGGGGGTATCCTTAGTCCAGCAGATCAATTAATCAACAAACTGCTTGTGAGCGCTAAGCTGGATGAAAACACCTATATTGAGATAATAGATTCCAATGAGATGGTTGTTGCATCAAGCAGTCCTGATAGGGTATTAGAACACCATGATCACGAAAATAGTTTGGCAAGGATGATAAAGGAGGCAAGAGAGGGAATTATTGAGTGCAGGCATGGTTACTCTTCAAGAAAAAAGGATTACAAACCTCTGGACCTGCTGGTATTTGTGCCCTTTAAGTTTGCTCCCTGGGGAGTAGTTGTGGGGCAACCCGCAAAGGATATCTATAGCCCCGCCTATGATTTGGTCAGAACTCTTACAATACTGGTAATTGTGTCAATTGTGCTGTCTCTTATACTATCAGTAGCTATAACAAGAAACATTATCAACCCTCTGTCCTCTCTAACAGCCTCGGCTATGAGGATTGCTGAAGGAGATTTAGATACCCCAGTGCAACGGGTTGGCTCAGATGAGATATTCTTGCTGAGCAAGAGTTTTGATGAAATGAGAGACAGGCTTGCCCGTTCTTTAGAGAGCATAAAGGAGCAAAATGTTGAGTTAGAAAACAGAGTCGCCCTTAGGACCCAACAGATAAGGGATAGCAGGCTTAAGATACAAACCCTGCTGAAAAAGATCATGTATTCTCAGGAGGAGGAACGTTTAAGAATAGCTCGGGATCTGCATGATACTATCCTTCAGGACATCTCTGCATTCTTGATAAAGCTCGATGTATGCAGGATGCAGCCTGAAAAAATCAATGTAGAACAGATAGACAATATGAGAAATGTGGCAGTCAAGATAATTGACACTCTCCATACAGTTATCAAGGATTTAAGACCCAGCGTGATAGATGATCTTGGGTTAGAGGCTGCTACTGTTTCCATGCTTGAAAAGAGACTGAATGAAAAGGGCATTAACTTCTTTTTGGATATTAAAAGACCAATACAAAGCCGACTTCCTGCTGATATGGAGATAGCGCTCTATAGGATAATACAGGAATGCATTATTAATATTGAGAGACATTCCCAGGCACAGAATGTGTTTGTTGTCATTGATGCCAAAGCTGACTCAATAGATATAATTATTGAGGATGATGGTGTTGGTTTTGACTTATCGGAACTTATGAGTTATCCTGTCAAGGATGGAAGGGGATTAGGAATTATAGGGATGAAAGAGAGGGCAGCCCTCATTAATGGCCAAGTAAACATACTGAGCAAGCCAGGAGAGGGCACAAGGATATGTATAAATGCCCCATTAACAAAGGAGGATGAGGTTGTCAAAGATAAAGGTATTGATAGCTGATGACCATGCCCTTGTAAGGGAAGGTATTGCGGCATTGCTTAAATTCAGCAATGACATTGAGGTGGCTGGTGAGGCCTCTGACGGTATTGAGGCTATTGAACAAGCGGCAAGACTCAAACCTGATATTATCATTATGGATATAAGTATGCCACGGCTTGGAGGACTTGAGGCAACAATTGAGCTCAAGAAATCAGACCCTGATGTAAAGATTATTGTTCTCACCCAGTATGACGACAGGGAATATATATCCAGGTTCCTGAAGGCAGGTGTTTCTGGGTACCTGCTGAAGAAGGCCGTAGGAAGCGAACTGATCAATGCCATAAGGGCAGTCAGCAGGGGGGAGTTTTACCTTTTCTCTGCCATAGCCTCTGAGGTGGTGTCAGGATATATAGGCCGTGACAGTTTGGGTTCGCAGGAAGACCCCTATGAGAGACTTACAGACAGGGAAAAGCAGGTGCTCAAACTCATTGCTGAAGGACACAGTCATAAGGAGATTGCAAACATTTTAAATATTAGCGTAAAGACAGCCATTGCCCACCAGACAAATATTTCAGAAAAGCTTGGAATCAACAGCAAAACAGGACTTGTAAAATTTGCCATATCAAAGGGCATAATAAAGCTTGATTCCTCATAAAACTTATTCTATTGTATCTTCAAAGATTATTTAATGGACAATAAAAATTGTAATATTTTTATTCTCAAATGCCCATTCTTATTGAGATAAATCAGTGAATAATACAGTGGACAGCAATGTGCTTTTTGCCTTGACTCTTACGTTGCTCGCAGGACTATCCACAGGGATTGGCAGCTTTATAGGTTTGCTGTCAAAGAGGTTTAATCCCAGGGTATTGACTGTATCCTTAGGGTTTTCTGCAGGGGTTATGCTATATGTATCCTTTGTAGAGATCTTCGCAAAGGCAAGGGTATCGTTATCAAATGGTTTAGGGCAGAAAGAAGGATATATCCTGACAGTGGTTTCCTTTTTTGCTGGGATGTTTGTAATAGCGCTCATTGATAAGTTAGTCCCATCCTATGAAAATCCCCATGAATTAAATATAGAAGAGAAGATAGAAAGACTTGCCGAGCCAGAGAGGGGCAAGCTCATGCGTATGGGTGTCTTTTCAGCAGTGGCAATTGCGATACACAATTTTCCTGAAGGACTGGCAACTTTTATGAGTGCCCTGCAGAATCAGACCTTAGGAATTAGTATAGCAATTGCAATTGCTATACATAATATCCCTGAGGGTTTGGCTGTAGCAGCGCCAATATACTTTGCCACAAAGAGCAAAAAGAAGGCCTTTTTGCTCTCTTTTCTATCGGGTTTGGCTGAACCGATGGGTGCAATTATAGGATACTTTGCCCTTAGGGCATTATTTACAGATACCACCTTTGGAGTGGTATTTGCTGCTGTAGCAGGCATAATGGTCTACATCTCCTTAGACGAATTACTACCCACAGCGGAAGAATACGGGGAGCACCATCTTGCAATAGGCGGATTGATTCTTGGGATGATCCTTATGGCAGTAAGTCTTGTGCTGCTTGCATAATTGAGCTTAAAGACTTTGCTATATAGGGGCTGTAATCCTAAGACCAATCATCAGTGGATATTAGGAGTGTAGATAATACCTCATTAATACCTTAATTCTTAATAAATCAAAACAACATTCCCTCAGTATAAGAACACTAAACAGAAGCAAATCAGACATTCTTCCAATAGGAAAAGGGACAGAAGGATGTTATTATTAAATCAAGAATAAAACAACACAGGAGGACAGGAAGATGACAGCAACAATGGGACATAGGGAAGAGAAGGTTCAGTTAGGAAGGGCAGCG
>CALEDV010000006.1 GCA_937949555.1 uncultured bacterium
ATCAGAGATTCCTGAGTTTAATAATCTATATTTATTGTAAAACCTTATATATCAAGGAGACGGAGGAGCTATGAGTGTAGAATCTAAGACTGTAGCTAATCTAAAGGGGCAACTATCAAAATTCTCAGGAATCATTTCTAATACATATTAGATAATCCCTGTAGTTTTTATGAAGTGTCTATCAAAGTTTATGCAGATGAAGAGGACTAAATGGGTGTTTGAAATAATTTTTCTCGGAGGGATACCCATCTTTGGGGGTATAGGTCTCTATATGCCCAGACATTGCCGTCTTTACCTCAGAAATCTAATGGCATTGTCTCCCTGAGCAAACCCTGCCCCTTACATCCTCGACCCCTAACCTTTGGTCGGCAAAAAATTATATTTCCATGCCCCTTATCTTAGCCACATGCTGAACATCCTTGTCGCCTCTGCCCGATAGGTTTACAACTATCACAGCATCTTTAGAAAGCTGGGGTGATAACTTTACGGTCTCCGCTAGGGCATGAGCAGATTCAAGTGCCGGTATTATGCCCTCTGTATGGGATAGCAACTCAAAGGCGTGCAATGCCTCTTCGTCGGTTATGTAGGTGTATTTGACCCTGCCGGATTCCATAAGATAACAATGTTCAGGTCCGACTGAGGCATAATCAAGTCCTGCTGATACTGAATGGGTACCGAGCACATTGCCCTCTTGATCTTGCAGCAGATAACTCTTGCAGCCTTGAAATACACCTATCGACCCACCTGCAAAACGGGCAGCGTGTTTTCCCGACTCAATCCCCAACCCGCCAGCCTCAACGCCTATCATCTGCACCTGAGAGTCAAGGAAGTCATAAAATAGCCCCATGGCATTGCTCCCTCCTCCCACACAGGCAATTAGAAAATCTGGCAATTTCCCCTCTAACTGTAGTATCTGCCCTTTTGCCTCCCTGCCGATTACTGACTGGAAGTCCCTGACCATCATTGGGAAGGGATGGGGACCAAAGACAGTGCCAAGGACATAATGGGTGCCTCTGACATTTGCCGTCCAGTCTCGAAGGGCTTCATTAATGGCATCCTTGAGTGTTCTTGAGCCCTGATTTACATCCCTTACCGTTGCGCCCAGAAGCTTCATCCTGAACACATTGAGGGACTGACGGACTATGTCTTCAGAACCCATATATATATCACACTGAAGCCCCGTAAAGGCTGCACCTGTGGCAGTAGCGACCCCATGTTGACCAGCGCCAGTCTCAGCGATTAGTCTCTTCTTTCCCATCCTTTTCGCAAGCAATGCCTGTCCTAGTGCGTTATTGATCTTGTGTGCCCCTGTATGGGAAAGGTCCTCTCGTTTTAGGTATATCTTGGCGCCGCCAAGGCGCTCAGTCAATCTCTTGGCATAATAAAGAGGAGTAGGCCTGCCAATATATGAGGCTTGCAGGGACAATAACTCTCTTTGAAAACTCTCATCATCCCTTGAGGCAATGTAGGCATCCTGAAGTTCAAGCAAGGCTGGCATCAATGTCTCTGGGACAAATCTGCCGCCAAAGAGCCCAAAGTATCCCCTGTAATCAGGCATTGCATAACTCATAGTAAGGGATTATATCATAAACAATAGAACATGGGGCAGGGGCATAATATTGCACGCTCTTTTGTTTTGTATGCCCTTTTCAGGTAAGATTAAGGTTATGGCTGGGTTATTTAATCGGTTAAGGGTGTTTATAGAGAAAAGCCTACCCCTTGAGTTTGACTGGATCCAAGTAGAGGTAACATCGGCTTGTAATGCAGCCTGTGTATATTGTCCAAGGACTATTTATAGGGGAATATGGCAGGACCGACACATGACTCTTGAGACCTTCTATAGGCTGCAACCACTCTTTAGATACACAAAACTCCTCTATCTTCAGGGATGGGGCGAACCCTTCTTGAATCCTGAGATCTTCAAGATGATAGGGCTCGCAAAATCCGCTGGTTGTATGGTAGGTATGACCTCTAACGCAATGGCCCTTAAGGAAGATATGATGAGGGATATAATTAAAGAGGGTGTTGATATACTTGGGCTATCTCTTGCCGGTTCAGATAGGAGAAATGATGATATAAGAAAGGGTACCAGGATTACAAAGGTATTAGAAACCATTGATACACTCAGGGAACTCAAATCGGAGATGAAGTCAAATAACCCCAAGATCAATATTGCATATATGCTCCTCAGATCAGGCATTGAGGAATTGCCCTCTCTTGCAGCTCTCTTAGAGGGCAGAGGAATTAATCAGTTGGTCATTAGCACATTAGACTTTAGGGCAATGGAAGATCTTGCCGGCGAGGATTTATCATTTTTAAAGGACGAAGATTATTGGGATTTGCAAAACAGACTTGATCATATCAAGAAACTTTGCAGCAACTCTGATGTGCAGGTTCACAGTCATATTGCAAGGGTAGGCAAAAGAAAGGATGTCTGCACAGAGAATATACTAAAGACAATGTTTGTGTCTGCCGATGGCACAGTATCGCCCTGCGTGTACCTGAATGTACCTATTGAGGGGGGGAATTATTATTCGACCTCTGGCCAGGGTGAGTATAAAAGGCTTGTTTTTGGCTCCCTTAAGGAAAGTACCATACAGGAATTGTGGCATAGGGAGGATTATCGCAGATTCAGAGATGGCTTTATAAACAGAAGACACAATGATTTCTGCCTTAACTGCCCAAAACTCTATGAGGATTAGGCATTCATCATTGATTACCTTTCAGTCCCTGAGGCAAGATTTTCAAGCCTTTTTCTGTCAAGTATTGATATAGTTCTGCCTCGCACCTCTATTATCCCTTGGGATGAAAAACGATTCAATATTCGTGAGAGCGTTTCAGGTATTGTGCCAAGGACGCTTGCAAGCTGACCCTTTGGTATCTCAAGTCTTACTTCTGTTCTTGATGGTTCTTCGTCACATAAAAAAAGTATATAGGCGGCTAATCTCGCTGGCACTTCCTTTAGGGATAGGTTTTCCACAAGATGGGTAAATCTCCTCAGGCGCAAAGACATTTCTACAAGCATATTTAAGGCAATCTGGGGTTCTCTCTTAAGCAACTGAGTGAATTCTGCTTTAGGAAAGAATAGGAGCCTTGAGTCCTCTAAGGTTACCGCATTAGCAGGATAATTGCCTCCTGCAAACACAGGCACCTCTCCG
The DNA here is from genome assembly GCA_937949555.1 of uncultured bacterium. Taxonomy (GTDB): domain Bacteria; phylum Nitrospirota; class Thermodesulfovibrionia; order Thermodesulfovibrionales; family Dissulfurispiraceae; genus DUZI01. The sequence goes on from CALEDV010000006.1 coordinate 3,159, forward strand.
AAGATCTCACCCTCTCCAAAGAGGTGCAATATCTGTTCTCTGCCATCAAAACCAACCTTGTATATCTTCACCAATCCTGATATGACAAGGTAGAACCCCTCCGCACTGTCTCCTTCAGAGAAGATTGTCTGCCCCTTCTTTATGGACCACTGAGCACAGATAGACATTAGCTGCTCTTTATCACCCTCTGGGAGTCCTCTAAATATTGCACTTGAGTTAAACTTTTCCTCTGTTGCCATATGTTCCTGTCCTATTGCCCCTTAGTTGTCCGCAGGCAGCGGCTATATCCTGCCCCCTGCTCTTTCTAATAAACACCGAATAACCCCTATCTATAAGCACCTCTTGAAACCTGAGTATCTGCTCATGCCCTGGAGATTCAAAAGGGGAGTCTTCAAAGGCATTGAAGGGTATCAAGTTGATCTTGCAGGGGATACCTCTGACAATAGATGAAAGCATTCTTGCGGACTCCTCAGAGTCATTTACACCCCTCAAGAGGACATACTCAAAGGTTATGCGTCTGCCCCTTTTAATCGGATAAGCCCTGAGGGTTTCAATCAATTGTTCTATGGGATACCTCCTATTTATAGGCATAATCTTATTTCTAATCTCATTGGTGGGGGCATTTAGGGATACCGCAAGATTTACTGGAGGTGCAATTAAGGGCAGTTCCTCAATACCCTCAACTAATCCCACAGTAGATAAAGTAATCCTTTTTGGTGAAATGCCCATAAGTGTGGTCATTCTCCTTAGGGCATCAGAGACCTCCTTTATATTCGCCAAGGGTTCGCCCATCCCCATTAGGACTACATTAGTAATCGACCGACCCATTCTCCTCAACAATATGATTTGGTCAACGATCTCTGCTACATTGAGATTGCGTTTAAACCCTGTTGAACCAGTTCTACAAAATCTGCATCCCATTGCACAGCCCACCTGAGTTGATACACAAAGGGTACTCTTGCCGCTGTCAGGCATCAGCACACCTTCTATAGCCTCTCCATCGGAGAGTCCAAAGAGGAACTTCTCTGTTGCATCTTTAGAGGTACGGGAATCTATAAGCTCAATGTTGCTTATATATGCCCTTTTAGCAAGCTGTTGTCTCAGAGAGACTGAAAATTCTGTAATCCCATCAATAGAGGATTCATTCCTTTGATATATCCAGTGCATAAGCTGCCTTGCACGAAACTTATCATGGTTCAAGGATTCGAAGAACTCAACTAACTGATTGGGGTTAAGGGTCTTTAGATCAACCATAGATATTGTCTTGAAGAGATTAGAGGAGCAGTCTGTTGTCCTTAGACCGAGTCTCTCCAATGCTTGTTACATATATTGCGGGTCTGTCAACTACAGGACATTTTGTTTCACATATGCCACAGCCAATGCAGAGTTCTGTGTCAACTACAGGCTGCATGAGGGTTACCTTGGCGCCATCTCTTTCCTTTACAACAACCTCCACAAACCAAATTGCCTTCTTTGGTGTAGGGCAGACCTCTTCACACACAATACAGGGTTTCCCATGGGCATAGGGCAAACACCTCCCCTTATCTATCATTGCGAGTCCAATCTTGGTCTCAGCCTTTTCCTTTAGGGATAGCCTCTTTATAGCACCAGTGGGACAAACCTGACCGCAAAGGGTGCATCTATACTCACAGTAGCCGATTTTGGGAACAAGCATCGGTGTCCATAGTCCTTCAAGTCCAGCCTCAAGGAGTGTGGGTTGAAGACCATTTGTGATACATACCTTCATACACTCTCCGCATTTTACGCAACGACTCAGAAAATCCTTCTCATCACAAGCGCCTGGAGGCCTTATAAGTAGGGGGTTGAAGTTTGCTTCTTTATATCTTGGCGATATTTTAAGCAAGGGGACAGTCACTGCTGCAGAGGCAATAGTCAGATAGACCCTCCTCCTCTGTAAATCTGTCACCACTGAATCCCCTTTGGCTATAGGGCTGGCAGGCTTAAACTTTACGGCTTTAACGGGACAGAGATCATCGCAATTGAAACAGTAATAACACTCCTGCTTATTCCATGTATTTTCCCTCTGAGGAGATGCAGCGGCAGTGCAGACCCTTTCACATTTGCCGCAGGAGGTGCAGCCTTCGCTAATATTGCGGTTTACAATTGAGCACCTCGAAAGTAGCCCAAGCATTGCGCCTAAGGGACAGAGATAACGACACCAGAATCTCTTTTCAACCATGTTAAAGAGCAGGATAAGTATAAAAAGGACGCCTATAAATAATCCCTGTAAGTAATAGGGTTGATTAAAGGCAAGCACAGTCTTTTTTAAAGCCCCCTCCACAGATCCTGAAATTGCCATAAGAAGGGAAACCTCAGAGTGATACAGCGCAGACAATACACTGTTGGACGCCGCATTGAAGGCTGGATAGAGCCCAATTGAGAAGGATCTTATAATTAATGAGATTGGATCAAATATGCCCGTAATCTGGATTGAAAACAGGGAGCTCATTAAAAGAAAAAGTAGAAGATAATACTTTATGCTATGCCAGTTTCTGGGTTGTTTTGTTTGCCTGTTAAATATACTGACTACATTGTTTAATGCCCCCAAGGGACATAGCCAGCCACAGAAGACCCTGCCTGCAAGCACAGTAATAATCACAGTAATTATTGAAAGATAAAAGGCGCCCTCTAAATGATGGGAAGAAAGTAGTGTTGACAGGAATATAAGGGGATCGAAATCAAGGAATATCTTTACTGGATAGCCTAAGTCGTCATGCCCCTTGGACTCAGTCTGGATAAAGAGGAAGACAAAGAGAATGAACACAAAAGTTTGGGTTATTATTCTTGCCTTTCTGATCATATCTGTTCGTTAATTTAGCACAAAATCTGAGGTATCTGCTCAGATTATATCTGAGGCAAGCTTGAAGTCATTTATTAAATTTCTCCTGACCTCTATGGCTTCCTGTAATTTTGAATTGAAGTCCCTGTAATCCCTGCCCCTGGAGCCCTGCATATGCTCTATTAGAGGCACACAAAAATACCAGTTGCACCTAAAGGGCCTAATAAACCTTTCTAAAGAACATCCTTGCTTTCTCAAAAACTGGCATGGGCTTGTCTCGGAAAGACCAAAGTCATGTAATGGCAGTGGCTGTCTTAGGGTGCGCAGATAAATGAGGTCTTCAAGTTCGTAATATCCGTGCTTATTAATACAACAAACCCTTATGCACTGTGGACAGACTACAGATGTATTGGCTTCAATGAAGCCCTCAAGGGATATTATCAGGTCTTTGAGCCTTTGGGCCTTGTTTGCAATCTCTCTGTAGAGTGGAACATCCCTATGAAGTATTAAATCAATAAAAGAGACAATCTTTGCATATTCCCTTTCATCAGATAAAGCCTCAGCATTATAATGAAAAATACTCCTAGTTGTAACCACAAAAGTTCGCTCTCACAAGTAAAGGCCTCATCAGTTCATAGATATTTTGTTGCACTAAGGGTCTTATATTAAAATATCCTAACTAAGCAAAACAAAAGGGTTATAGTTGATAAATCTTATATTAAATCAGTTGTTCCCCTCTAAGTGCCCTGTGTGCGGGAGTTTATCAGATAAGGGACAGACTCGTCCCCTTTGTTCGGCCTGCTGGGATAGTATCCAACCTTACAATGGTCCCTGTTGCAATATTTGCGGCAAGCCCGCTGATTCAGCACAAGCAGGTCTATGCGGAGAGTGTATCGCAAAACCCCCCAACTATGAAAGGGTTTTCTTCTACGGGCTCTTTGAGGGTACCCTTAAGGAGGCAATACATCTTTTCAAATACCGTTCTTTAAGGCATCTCGCTTATCCCCTGTCTCAATGGGTTCTTAATCTGCCCTTTCCAAAGGATTTAGATGCCCTAGTCCCAGTGCCCCTTCACAGAAACAGACTACTGCAGAGGGAGTTTAATCAAAGCGCACTGATCGGCAGACTGCTTGCAGATCACCTTAATATCTACTTTTACGATTTCTTATTGCGGAGAAACCATGACAACATGCCTCAGAGTATGATGAAAGGGAAAGAAAGGGTCAAAAATGTGCATAATATATTCCATGTAACAGGGGACATTAGGGGCAAAAGGGTGCTCCTTTTTGATGATGTTATAACCACAGGGGCAACGGCAAATGAATGTGCAAGGGTCCTCAAGCATAACGGGGCTTCCCACATATATGTAGTGGCCCTCGCGAGGGCATTTTTAAAATGAAAGAGGACAGTTCTACCAAAGATATAAATAGCCTGATTGATGGTTTTCTCCAGTATCTAAGGATACAGAGAAATGCATCCCCCCATACCCTAAGGGCATATAGGAAGGACCTTCAGGAGTTTGTCAATTATTGTAATGTATCAGAACCCGAGGAGATTGACAGGATAGACATAAGGGGCTTTGTATCTGAGAAGATTATGTCTGGGAAGGCTAAGAGTACTGCATCAAGAAAGCTGGCATCGGTAAGGTCTTTTCTAAATTATCTATACGAAGAGGGTTATGTTAAATCCAATGCCGCTAAGCTTGTTAGCCCGCCAAAGGTGCCGAAACCCCTGCCAAAATTCCTCAATGTAGATGATGCCTTTACACTTATGAAAAGTCCTGAAGGCATAGGACATATGCCTGTAAGAGATAGGGCTATACTGGAATTGCTCTATGCAAGCGGTTTGAGAGTAAGCGAGGTGGAAGGGCTGAAGGTGGAAGATATAAATTTAAGAGAGGGCCTTGTAAAGGCTAAAGGCAAGGGTATGAAAGAGAGGATAGTGCCTATAGGTGAAAAGGCAATTGAGGCATTGAAGTCATATATAGTAGAAAGGGCGCTCTATAAGAAAAAAAGGGGATTAGAAACATCTAAGGGGATGCTCTTTTTGAGCAGCAAAGGAGAGGGACTGTCGGACCGTCAAATAAGAAGGATAGTGGTTAAACATGCAAGGATGATAGGCATACAGGGTAGTATAGGGCCCCATACCCTTAGACACACCTTTGCTACGCACTTGCTCACAGGAGGGGCAGACCTCCGCTCTATACAAGAGATGTTAGGACACTCCTCGCTGTCCACAACTCAGCGATATACCCATCTTGATATCGGCCGTCTATTGGAGGTATATGACAAGGCCCATCCCTTGGCAGATAAAGAGGAGGGGAATACCTCCGAAGAGGGTTAATGCTTAATTTATTTGCATTAACCTTAAATTGCCGATAGGAGTAAGAGGGTGTGCTGAAAGGGCTTTATTGCCACACCTTTTTAGAGACCTCTGGACCTTCACAGACAATGCCAAACTAATCACCTCTTGGTGACTGAATGACCTATGGCCCTTTTTAATCAACGCTGTGGCAGTATAAGGGCTTTCAGGCATGCCCTCTTGCTCCTATCGGCAAATATGGAACAATTTTGGGATTAATAAGATTCTTGACAGATTGCATGAAAGAGGATATAATTTGTCCTGTTTATGATTATTACCAGACAGGCAGACTATGCTATAAGATGTGTACTTTTTCTCGCATCCAAGCCAGTGGGCATCGCTACCATGATTGGGGAGATTGCGGATTCAATGGGCATACCCAAGAGTTTTCTCGCCAAGATACTCCAAAGGTTAAGTAAGGCAGAGATAGTCTCTTCCATAAGGGGGGTGAGGGGTGGATTTGTGCTTAAAAGGGATGTGTCTGATATAAACCTGCTGGAGGTGATTCAATCTATAGATGGACCCGTAGCTATTAACCGATGTGCCATTGACAAACACATATGCGGAAGAAGTTGTAATTGTTCGGTGCATCCTATATGGATTAAACTCAGGGCATTGATTCAGGACTATCTAAGCGCAGTAACCTTTGATAAGCTTGTTGATACTAAGGGTTCCATTGGGACCCAAAAAATATCCTTAGAGGGGGAAATTTATGGGCAAAGATTATCAGTACGATAATCAGACTGTAAATGGTTTTATCGTCTCCTCCATCTTCTGGGGTGTGGTGGGCATTGTTATAGGGCTATGGATATCAATCCAGATGTGGGCGCCCTCATGGAATATTGCCCCCTATTTTACCTTTGGAAGATTGAGGGCTGTACACACCAATGGACTTGCCTTTGGCCTTGGGCTTGGGGCTATCTTCGGTATTTTCTATTACATTGTGATGAGGCTCACAAAGAGGCCACTGTTATTTCCTAAACTTGCAAGGTATCATCTTTACCTCTTCAATGCTGCTATTGCCTTAGCTGCCATAAGCCTATTTGCAGGAATGAACCAGTCCCTTGAGTATGCTGAGCTTGAATGGCCCCTTGATTTAGGAGTTGTAATCCTGTGGGTGATCTTTGCTGTGAATATTTTTGGAACCATTATAAAGCGCAAGGAAGAGCAGATGTACATCTCTCTCTGGTATATAATTGCTACTGTGGTGGCTGTAGCAGTGCTTTACATTGTGAACAACCTGTCCATACCTGTTACTCTCACCAAGTCCTATCACCTCTTTGCCGGGGTAAATAGTGCCAATGTGCAATGGTGGTACGGTCATAATGCCGTTGGGTTTGTATTTACCACCCCGATATTGGCTATGTTCTACTACTTCCTGCCAAAGTCAACAGGGATACCTATCTACAGTCACAGACTTTCAATAATATCCTTTTGGTCTCTGGTGTTTGCCTATCTCTGGACAGGCGCTCATCACCTTGTCTATACGCCCCTACCGGATTGGATACAGACCCTGGCGATAGTCTTTACGATGTTCTTGATTGCCCCCTCTTGGGGTTCGGTGGTAAACGGCTACTATACAGTTGGGGCAGATTGGTCAAAGATGAGGACGAATTATCTTACTAAGTTTTTTATACTGGGTATCACCTTTTATGGGCTACAAACAATACAAGGACCTACTCAGGGGCTTAGGATAGTCAGTCAATTGATTCACTACACTGACTGGGTGCCTGGTCATGTGCACATGGGCACTATGGGATGGGTGACCATGACCGCAGCAGCATCAATATACTACATAATCCCAAAAATCTATAACACCCAAATATATAGCGAGAAGATAGCCAATATACACTTCTGGTTTGTGCTTGTGGGACAGCTTATATTTTCAGTTACTATGTGGATAACAGGTATACAGCAGGGCGCCCTATGGAAAGCTACCAATCCCGATGGCAGTCTCGCCTATTCCTTTATGGAGGGATTGGCTAAGAACTATCCTTACTGGCAGTTGAGAACCCTTGGTGGGATAATATTTACAGTGGGGATGCTCTTCTTTATCTACAACATTTACATGACAATCAAGAGGGGCAATATGGCCTCTTCTAAGGCTTAGGGAGGTGCCAAATGTCAGGCGATATCTATAAGAAACCCATACTCTTTGCAGTGGTATCTGCAGTGGTCATATTGATTGGCACTATTGCTACTATGTTTATCCCTATGCTTACTCCGCAGATGCACCCTAAGCTCGAGAATCTCAAGCCCTATACCCCATTGCAGCTTGTTGGCAGGGATGTTTACATGAGTGAGGGCTGCCATTACTGCCATACCCAGACTGTCCGACCTCTAAAGACTGAGGTGATGAGGTATGGAGAATATTCCAAGGCCGGAGAGTTTGCTTACGATCATCCATTCCTATGGGGCTCTAAGAGGACTGGTCCTGATTTGGCGAGGATTGGTGGTAAGTATCCTGACGCCTGGCATTATGGCCATTTTGAGGATCCCCAGAGGTTCTTTGCTGAATCAAACATGCCCAAATATGGATGGCTTAAGGGCTATCCTGTTGACCCTGTTGAGGCTGAGGCAAGTGTCAAGGCCCTTGGATTGCCTTATACAAAGGCTGATATTGATGCCTTAAAGGGTAAGAACAAATTGGACGCTATAGTTGCCTATATGCAGGTGCTTGGTATAGCTGTTGCAAAGAAGCCTGCTGCCAGCTCTGCTCAGATTATGGGTGACAAGAAAAATCCCCTATCTGGCAATGCAAGTGCCATAGCTGCTGGTAAAAAGCTTTACGATGCTAATTGTGCTGCCTGTCATGGCGCAGAGGGCAAAGGAGGTATTGGCCCAAGTTTAGTTGACAATGTGTGGCTTTATAAAGAGGGCGATGTAAGCGATGGTTTTATTTATACAGTCATAGCTGAGGGCACAACAGCGGGTAAGGAGATTGAGGGCAGGACAGCAAAGGGTGGTATGCCTCCTTACAGCTCAATGTTTGATCAGGATAAGATATGGTCAATGACGGCATATATCCGTTCATTGCAAAACAAGTAACATAAGGAGGATGCAATGTCCGAGGATTTAGACAGATTGGAAGACTTTGAGGCAAAGGATACGGCACACCATCTCCCCATCGGTTGGCTTATACTCTTTTGGGGACTGATTATATGGGGTGTTTATTACCTGTATGCCTATACCCCCGCCTTTAGTGGATGGAGTCAGGAAAAGGCTTACGAGGAGTCTATAAAGGATACAAAGGCGGTCAAGTAATGCCTATGAGGGGTGCAGGGATAACGGGCAATAAAGAGTTGTCCTGCTATCCCTCCCTTTTCTGTGATAATAGACACATCTCCTTTGTAATCCTTTATATTTGAGGTGATTTATGGATATAGACGCTGTTGCATTTTTGCTTTTTGGCGCCTCTTTGGTGAGCGTTTTTGCGGGCATCATAATTTATTATTACTCTCGCAAAGGCAAGCAAAGGGTGGAGGAGCCTAAGTATCGTATGCTTGAGGATGAGTAGTGGCTTGAGTTATTCAACTCTGCGATGGCTTGCAAAGGGTTTTCAGGCACTAATTATTATTGTGGTGCCCTTTATAAGCATCAACAACAACAGCCTGCTCCGCTTTGATGTGCCTACTCTCAGGCTATATTTTTTTGGAAACCCTATTTGGATAGATGAATTCTTTCTTGTCCTGCTTGCCTCTCTATTTTTTGCCTTTCTCCTCATCTTTATAACCCTATTATTTGGCAGGATATGGTGCGGTTGGATGTGCCCCCAGACAGTGCTAAACGATATAACAGAGGTTTTTTTTGGCAGGTCGCTCCATAGGTCATACCTAAGAGTGGGCCTAAGTTATCTTATAGTTGCCCTTCTATCGGTATTTGTAGGGGCAAACCTTCTCTGGTATTTTGTCTCTCCCTATGAGTTTTTTGACAGGTTGTTTAGGGGCAATCTCGGGGATGTGGTTGTAGGTTTTTGGGTTGTGCTTGCTATTGTCATCTTTTTAAATCTTGTGTTTATAAAAAGGAGGTTTTGTGCCTCTGTATGCCCCTATTCAAAGCTCCAGAGCGTTATATTAGACAGCCAGTCTATGGTCATTGCCTTTGATGATATGCGCAGACAGGAGTGTATGAATTGCAATGCCTGTGTAAGGGCATGTCCAGTAAGGGTAGATTTAAGGGAGGGTTTAAATCCAGCCTGTATAAACTGCGCGGAGTGCATTGATGTCTGTAAGAGAATGACCACAAAGGTCAGAAAGGCATCGCTGATTGATTATAGGTTTGGTCTTTCAGGACAGTCTATGAACCCCTTCCGCCCCCAGGTGCTGATTGTTGGATTAATCCTCTTAGTAAGCCTTACAGCCCTTTCTTATTGGACTTTTATGCGCAAGCCTCTTGATGTGGTTGTAATGCAGAACCAGTATTTTCAACCAAGGGTTACCGATGAGGGTTTGGTGATAAACTCCTATATGCTTTCACTGACAAACAGGACTGACAATGGGATGTCTCTATCCATAGAAGCCAAATCAAAGGGCGAAAGGCTCAAGGTCTCTCCTGATGTGTCAAATATAGGTGCAAAGGCACATGAAAGATTGCCAATATATATAGGCATTCCCCATAATAACCAGCAAGACTACATAGACCTGGTCATAAGATCCTCTAATGAAAGGGTCTATGTGAAGACCCTTGGATTTATTAGACCTGAGGTGCGTTAACTGTGAAACTCCTTATTATCACTATTGTGTTTATAGGTATTGCTGTGGTTGTAGGAACTATCTTTATCGGCGCAAAGACCTTTGATGGCACTGTGGTAGATATGCCCTATGAAAGGGGCATCAATTATGACAAGACTCAGAGGGCGTTGAAGGACTTCTCTGTTGTATCAGAAAATCAGGTCCTACTCAGGGGAGACAACCAATTTGTATTCTCTATAAAACCCAATACTGAGCGTCCCCTTAAGATTGATTCTGCGGCGGTTACTATAACAAAGCCAAGCACAAACCGTTTTGACTGGACCTATGAGGCAAAGCCTCAGCCAGAGGGCAAATACATTGCACTTATTAAACTGCCAGATCATGGGCGGTGGGAAATAAGGGTATCCTTCATGGTAGATAATCAGTTGCTGACTTATCCATTTTTATACAATGTGAGGTGAAGAATGAAAAAAATGTCTGTCTTCTTTTGCTTGGTTGTATGTATTTTTATGGGCAGCTATGCTTATGCAGAGGTTGACTGTAGATTAGACGGCGAGCCCTGTGTAAAGACCCTTGCACAGGATAATATAAAGGTAACCTTTGATATAACGCCTAAGCCTGTGGTTTTTATGCAGGAACTCACCTTTAAAATCACCCTCCATCAGGACAATAGGCCCATCAATGACGCCAAGATTACCATGGACCTTAACATGCCTGGTATGTTTATGGGCAAGAACAGCCCAGCCATAAAGCACCTAAAGGATGGCATATATGAGGGAAGGGGAATAATCCCTCGTTGTCCCAGCGGCAAGAAGGTATGGCAGGCAAATATATCTATTGAGAGAAAGGGAATGACTGCGAGGGTGGATTTTACCTTTGAGGGCAAGTAGTGGATTTTGGGGTAGCCCTTGCTTTTAGCACGGGCTTAATTGGCGGCTTTGGACACTGCATAGGTATGTGCGGCCCCTTTGTGGCTGCATACACCGTGCAGGGTGCTGAGGGCTCAAGGTTAAGCCTGTTTGCTTCTCTTGCAACCCACATTTTTTTTAACATTGGTAGGATAACCACATACACCTTTGTAGGAGCCCTCATGGGATTGTCAGGCTCCTTTGTCAACAGTGCGGCAAGTCTTTCAGGCATCCAAAGCATAGCATCCTTTATAGCAGGAATTTTAATGTCTCTCATGGGACTTAGCATTGCCGGTTTGTTTAGGGGTATGCTCTTTTTTGAGCGATACAATTCTCTCATTGTAAAGGCGATAAGAGGGCTCCTGATTGATACTTCTATAGCCAGATATATTCCTCTTGGAATGCTTGTTGGAATGCTTCCCTGCGGACTGTCTTACTCAATATTTATTGCTGCCGCTGGAAGTGGAGATCTGTTGAGCGGGATGCTGCTTGCCCTTTCCTTTGGTTGTGGCACTGTCTTTTCACTGCTGCTTTTTGGGCTCTTTTTTAATGTCCTTAGTGTCAGGCTCAGGGGATTGGTTTATCGTCTGTCGGGCATAACACTTTTTATAATGGGTTTGTACTTTATCTACAGGGCGTTAATCTACAATGCTTAGGTGCAAGCATTGCCTCCTTCCTGTATATGAGAGGGAGGCTATATATGACGACGAGGGCAATGTCTTTTGCTGCGAGGGCTGTAAGGGTGTATATAGGCTCATAAAGCATGAGGGATTGTCGAGATTTTACAGGGACCGCAAATGGGACGCACAGGAAGGGCAAAGAGGCAGGGGGCTTTTTAATAGGGTTGATGCCGCCCACTTTGAGGACCTAGTAAGGACCGATGAGAAGGGGCTAAAGTTGGTTGACCTATTTATTGAAAACATTCGGTGCGCTGCTTGTGTATGGCTCAATGAGAAGGTATTGCATAGGACAAGGGGGATTATATCAGCAAGGGTAAACTATGCCACCCACAGGGCGCAAATAAAGTGGGACCCAAAGGAGCTCTCCCTTCAAGACATCCTCGACAGAATAATATCCATCGGATACAGACCAAAGCCTTACAGCGAATCAGAGCATCTTAGCCAGCAGCGCTCAGAAATAAAGGACCTGCTAATACGTTTTGGGACTGCATCTTTTTTGTCTTCTCAATTGATGGTTTATACCATAGCCCTCTATGCAGGATATTTTCAGGGGATTGAGCAGGATACAAAGCTTGTCCTTGAGTTGATAGCCCTGTTTCTAACCGCGCCGGTGGTATTTTACTCAGGAATGCCCTTTATCAGAAACACCCTTGCGGGGCTCAGACACATGCACTTTACTATGGATGCCCTTATCACCGCTGGGGCTTTGTCTGCTTTTATCTTCAGCATATATCAGATCTTCATTGGGGGGAAGGTCTATTTCGACACCGCCTCTATGATAATTACCCTCATCCTTTTGGGCAGATACATTGAGGCGACTGCCAAGGGAAGGGCATCTGAGACTCTACAAAAGCTGGGAGAACTAATACCAAAGGAGGCAAGAAGGGTTGTCTCTGGAGTTGAGGAGAGGGTTGAGATGGTGCCTGTTTCAGCATTAAAGATTGGCGACTTAATAAGAATCCTCCCTGGTGAACGTATTCCGATAGATGGCAGGGTGATTGAGGGAGAGACAGAGACCGATGAGTCTCTTATAAGCGGAGAGTCTATGCCTATATTTAGAGGAAAGGGCGACCTGCTGATAGGAGGGAGCATAAATCTCAATGGCTCTATCCTTATAGAGGCAACAAAGACACTTAAGGAGACCATGCTCTCAGGCATTATCGATGCAGTAAGGGAGGCACAGATGAGGACACCAAAGATACAGAGGATTGCCGATAAGGTTGTAGGTTTCTTTGTTCCTCTCATCCTATTGATAGCCCTTGCCACAGTGTCTGTGTATTTAATAAAGGGTTATCCCTTGCATGAATCAATTATGGTAGGCATATCGGTGCTTGTAATTGCTTGCCCTTGCAGTCTTGGATTAGCCACGCCTTTGGCAGTGCTAATTGCCACCACTATGACCACAAGCCGGGGATTGCTAATAAAAGGGGGCGATGTGATAGAAAAGGTAAAGCTCATAGATAGGGTGATCTTTGATAAGACCGGCACCTTGACCTTAGGAAACCCTACAGTCAAGGAAGTAGTATTGTTAGATAGAAGCATTACCGAAGAGGAGGCATTGCATTTAGCTGCATCCCTTGAGAAACACTCAGAGCATTCCATCGCAAAGGCTATAGTTAATGCCTCAAGGACCCTAAGTATGTATGAGGCAACGGATATTAGGATAATGCCTGGCAGGGGCATAAGGGGTACTGTTAAAGGCAGGGAGATAGCCCTTGGCAACTCAGCGCTCATGAAAGATAATAAATTGCTCATAGGAGAGCAGGGCCTGTCTGCAGAGGTTTATGAGCAAAGGGGCAATACGGTTGTCTATATTGGATGGGAAGGTGCAGTGAGGGCATTCTTTGTAGTTGCCGATGTATTAAGGCAGGAGGTTAGGGCTATGGTTGAAATGCTCAATAAATTAAGACGGGAGGTTTATGTCTTGAGCGGAGACAATGCTCTGACCACTTCTGTTATAGCCTCGCAGGCAGGGATAAGCCATGTGATAGCTGAGGCAACCCCCCAGTTAAAGCAAGAAATTATAAGGAAGTTTCACTCAGAAGGCAGGAGTACGCTAATGGTTGGAGATGGAATCAATGATGCCCCTGCCCTTACAGAGGCAACGGTTGGCGCGGCTATGGCAAAGGGAACAGACATAGCAATGGAGAGCGCCGATGTAGTTATAGTGCGTGAGGACCTCCTGACAATACCTTTTTTAATAAGGATTTCAGAGAAGACCTACGGGATAATAAAACAAAACATATTCCTGTCCTTTTTATATAATATTACCGCCGTGCCTTTAGCTATGGCAGGGATGCTTCATCCAATTGTTGCAGCAGCAGCAATGGCAGCGAGTTCTCTATGTGTAGTAAGTAATTCCCTTAGAATTAGGAGAACATAGCCTGATGTGGACCATAACATTTCTGATAATTCTGACTATAGTAATAGGTTTAGGCGCTTACTTTCTTTTTATATGGTCCGTTAAGAGCGGTCAATATGATGATATTGAAGGACCAAAACACAGGATGATGGATGATGAGGACTGATAGGATAAAAGATTAAATGCCCTGTAAGTTTAATTGTCTGTTGTGTGCATTGCTGGAATTTACCTTAAGTGATTATGTTATTTTGACTATCACCTTTCTATGTCTTGGTCCGTCATATTCGCAGAAGTATATAGACTGCCATGTTCCTAAAATGGGCCTCCCTTCTTCAATAATTAAAGAAAGCGACACCCCTGTCAGGGTTGATTTTATGTGTGCCGCCGAGTTGCCCTCCTGGTGTTGATAGTCGCCCTGAAAGGGAATCAGTTTGTTCAGAGATTTAAGGATGTCCTCTTTTACTGAAGGGTCAGCCCCTTCATTGATTGTTATCCCTGCTGTGGTGTGAGGCACAAATAGGCTGCATAAGCCATCTTTGACCGGGGACCCTGCTATTGCCTTAGCCACTTCTTCGGTTATGTCTATAAATTCAGTCCTTGACCTGCTCTTAATGTTTATAATGCTTTTCATTGAGTTCCTCCAGTAAGGTCTTTATATTTTTATTAAACAGGGGATGTATAAAATCTGGCGCTATCTCCACTAAGGGTTCAAGCACAAATAACCTCTTATGCATGAGAGGATGGGGTATTGTAAGCTCAGGATAACTTACAATTTCATTGCCAAAAAAAATAATGTCGATATCTATAAGCCTTGGTCCCCACCTGGGACTCTCCTCCCTGCCCATTTCCAGTTCAATAGACTTTAGTGTAGATAGGAGTTCTCTCGCATTGAGGGCAACCTCTACCTCAAGGGCTGCATTTATAAAAGGTGGCTGCCCTTTATAGCCCCAGGGTTCGGTTTCATAAAAGGAAGACACCCCTATTGTTGATATGCCTCTGTTGGAGATTAGCTCAATTGCATGATGCAGGTTTATTATCCTGTCTCCAAGGTTTGAGCCTAAGGACAAAAAGGCCTTTGTCAACTAAAGAGCCCTTTTAATGCGCTCCAGAGCCTCTTTTATCCTTTCAGCAGATTGAGTCAAGGCAAATCTAATAAATCCCTCCCCAGGTGCCCCAAATCCCACACCAGGGGTTCCTAACACCCCACACTTATCAAGCAAAAGGGCTGTAAAGGCAGAGGAATCGTATCCCTTAGGCGTTTTAACCCAAAGGTAGAAGGTCGCCTCAGGGTCTGTTAAGGATAAACCTATGGCCTTCAAGCCTCCGCAAAGGATATCCCTCCTTTGTTGATATATCATTCTTATCTTTGCCAACTCCATGTCATCTGTATTGAGTGCAGTAATGGATGCCTCTTGAATTGCCTGAAAGACCCCTGAGTCAATATTGGTCTTTATCTTGCCAAGACCGAATATTACATCCCTGTTGCCCACGGCAAACCCAATTCTCCAGCCTGTCATATTGTAGGTCTTTGAAAGGGAGTGAAATTCAATGCCCACATCCTTAGCCCCTTGAAACTCAAGAAAGCTCTTGGGCCTCTTGCCGTCGTAATAGACCTCTGAATAGGCTGCATCGTGGCAGATGATTATATTGTAACGATTGGCAAAGTCAATGACTTTCTCAAAGAACTCCTCTGTTGCCGAGGCTGAGGTGGGATTGTTTGGATAATTGATAAACATGAGCCTTGCCCTTTTTCTTATATCCTCAGGTATTGCATCCAGATCAGGCAGAAAATTATTCTGTTCAAGCAGGGGCATTATATATGCTTCTCCGCCTGCAAATAGGGTACTTACTGGATATACAGGATATCCGGGGGAAGGCACAAGGACTATATCTCCGGGATTTATAAAGGCTAAAGGGATATGACCAATACCCTCTTTTGACCCTATGAGGGATATGGCTTCCTTTGCTGGATCAATTTGGACATTAAACCTTCTTTTGTACCATTGGCTCACGGCCTCTCTAAAGGAAGGCATACCTTCGTAGGATGGATATCGGTGGTGGGCTGGATTGCCTGCTGCCTTTCTGAGCGCCTCCACTATATGGGCAGGGGTTGGAATGTCAGGGTCACCGATACTTAGGTCAATTAGATCAACCCCCTTTGCAAGGGCCTCTTGTTTCATCTTGTCTATGGTTGCAAATAGATAGGGAGGTAAATTCCTCACCCTGTCTGCAAGTCTTACTTCTATCATTCGGTATGCCTCCTTTTGTTATGATCTGATCAGTTTTTTCTTTAGAAGTTCATTTACCATTTGCGGGTTAGCCTTGCCTTTTGTAGCCTTCATAACCTGTCCGGCAAAAAAACCGAACAGTTTATCTTCTCCCTTAATATACCGTTCAACCTCTTTGGGATTTGCAGCCACGATTTCATCCACAGTCTTTTCTATCTCAGAACTGTCTGATATCTGCACAAGACCCTTTTCGCGCACGATAACCTCAGCATCCTTTGCAGTTTTAAACATCTCTTGAAAGACTGTTTTTGCGATCTTTCCGCTTATGGTGCCCCTTTCAATCAATGAGAGCATCTTTACAAGATGCAGTGGTTTTATAGGGCAGTCATCTATAGTTTTATTATCTTCCTTCAAGAGCCTCATTAAATCTCCCATTATCCAGTTAGAGATAGCCTTTGGATTTCCTCCTGCTCTGACAGCCTCCTCATACCATTCGGCAAGGCGCTTATCCTCAACAAGCATCTCAGCGTCAAGGGCAGGAAGACCATAAAGATCGATAAACCTCTTATACTTGGCATCAGGGAGTTCAGGCATTTGTCGTTGTATCTCGCTAATCATCTCTTGATTGGTAATTATTGGGGTGAGGTCTGGGTCTGGGAAGTATCTATAATCATGCGCCTGTTCTTTTGAACGCATAGAGTGTGTTGTGCCGGTGGATGCATCAAAGAGCCGAGTTTCCTGCCTGATTGTGCCGCCTTCCTCAAGGAGTTTAATTTGACGCCCTATCTCGTACTCCAGCGCCTTCTCTACAAATCTAAAGGAGTTCATGTTTTTGAGTTCCACTTTTACGCCAAATTCTTTTTGTCCTGAGGGTCTTACTGATACATTTGCATCACACCTAAGGGAACCCTGCTCCATATTGCCATCGCAAACCTCAAGATAACGGAGGATATCTCGAAGTTTGCGCATATAGGCAGAAGCCTCACGGGGAGTTCTTATGTCAGGTTCAGACACTATCTCCATAAGCGGCACTCCAGTTCTGTTGAAGTCCACCAGACTGTAGGGTGAAGAGCCCTCGTGTATATTCTTGCCTGCATCCTCTTCAAGGTGTATCCTCGTGAGATTTATCCTCTTAACTGAATCATCAGTCTTTATTTCTATAAATCCTCCCTCACAGATCGGCAGCTCATACTGGCTTATTTGATAGTTCTTTGGGAGGTCAGGGTAGAAATAGTTTTTCCTCGCAAATCTACTATAAGGCGCAATAGATGCATTTACGGCGAGCCCTGTTTTGATGGCATATTGTAGAGCCTTTGCATTTAGTACTGGCAGAGAACCAGGCATGCCTGTGCATACAGGGCAGGTATGGGTGTTTGGCTCTGCTCCAAATTGGGTTGAACAACTACAGAATATCTTTGTATCTGTTGACAACTGTGCGTGAACCTCAAGGCCAATCACTGCTTCATATTGCATAAAGAACCCCTTAAATGTGAGTAATGAAGTATGTTTTTGTCAAAAAAGATAGTATGCAATATAACACATAAGATGTGTATGCATACAAGCTGATAAAAAAGAAATAGGGCATGAGAGGATATATTTATGGTAATGTCAAAAGTTTCATGAAAAATGGGAAGTAATTATTAAAACAGTAGGGGATAGGGCTTCGTGAGCGAAAGAGGGCAAAGATGACAAGGCACAAGTAGTGAACGCCGGCGGCATTAGGAAAGGATTAGATATTTTGAATCATTGATTAAGTGGATAGAGAAGAGGACATTAGGCAGTTTTGATCATTGACAATCGGGGTACAGGCATATAGGCAGCAAGAAAAGACAGAAGGCAAGGGAACACTTATTTGCAAAAGAAGACTTTATGTATGATGCGTGCAAGGATAGATATACATGTCCACAGGGTGAAACATTAAGGCCTGTAGCAAGGACAAAATTCAAAAGCAAATACAGTAAGAGCGATATTGCCACATACAGAACAGAACGGGGGACATGGGAAGCCTGCCCTCTGAGAGAGAGAAATGCACAACCGATATAGAATTAGGCAGGGCCATAACAAGACAGAGGTATGAAGGGTAGCGAAGGAGGGAAAAGGAAAATGTTTGGTAGAGCCTGTGTTTGGACAGATAAAAACAAGAAAGGGATTTGGCCAATTCCTTCTGAGAGGATTAGAAAAAGTAAAGCTTCAGTGGAAGATAGTGGCAACAGCCCACAACCTGTCAAAGATTACGGCAGCGATAATGAGAAAGGAGCGGATGCTGCCGGCCTTAGGGTAAGAACTAAGGTCGGAGACATCTGTCACAATTTTTGATAAAAAGAGTTTTTTTAAACAAGGCTGTTAAATGAGTTTTTAGACAGGCTCAGTGTCTCTGTTTATAAAAACTTTTGACATTACCATATCTTTATGGAGGGGAGCTTATGTTTGGGGATAAAGGATGGACAAGGCATGTAGAGACACCCAAAGACCCTTTGCCTTTAGGGTGTCAAGGGAGGATATAATCAGGTTTTCTGAGTCTTCAGCAGAACAGAGACTTACTTGGCTCCAAGAGGCAAGGGATTTTGTCCAATCGGCTCTGTCTCAACAGGACATTGAGCGTTGGTATCATCTTATCAAGGCACAAGATATTGCCCCTTAGGGGCCTGAGCCTTGCTTGATTGCCTAAGTGGTCTTAAACTTGTTGCTGTACATCTTGAGTTCTTCAGCAATAGTATTCATAGATTGAATCTCCCGTGATAGTTCAGCCGTCATGTTCTCCATTTCTCGTGCCACAGACAGGGTCTTTTCAATATTGACTGACACATCAAGGGAGCCTGCGGAGTGTTCATGTACGGCCTCACTTATGCTTGCGACCTCTTTGTGGGCTTTTTTAATGGCATCTACAATGCCCTGAAGGTTGCTACCAACATTTCTAATGTAGTCCGTAGCCTTTGCAACCTCATCAGAGGCCTTTGACATAGAGGTAGTTGTCCTGTCGGCCTCAGCCCTGATTGATGAGATCTTATCACCTATCTCTACCGTTGCCTTGATGGTCTTTTCTGCGAGCTTTCTTACCTCGTCGGCCACAACGGCAAATCCCCTGCCCTGTTCTCCAGCCCTGGCAGCCTCGATGGCAGCGTTTAGGGCAAGTAGGTTTGTCTGATCGGCAATGTCTTTTATCACAGTGGCTATACCGCTTATATCTCCTACATGGTTACTTAGATTCTCTATTAATGTAGATAACTCACTTGTGGTTTGATTGACTGCCTCAACAGTGGCTATAGCCCTATCTGCAGCCTCTTTACCTCTCTCTGCTGTATTCATGCCTTCAATGGTGCTCTCTTCGGCCCGTGAGGAGTTGTTTGATATATTGACTATGGTCTGTATCATCTTATCGGCCGATTCAGAGATCAAAGAGGTCTGCTGGAACTGCACCTTGGTACCTTCTGAGGCCCTTTCTGACATCTTTTTTAGGACCTCTGAGGAAGCGATCACATTACTGGAGGACTTTATGAGGCTTTTTATCATAGTGTTGAAAACCGCTATAGTATCGTTCAATTTATTAGCTAAGATGCCGAACTCATCGGTGCTCTTGGGCTCAATCTTAACGGTAAGGTCCCCCTCAGCAAGGCTCTTGGCTGCCCTTTCAATACGAAGGAGGTCTCCCACAACATATTTATTGATAAACCAGAAAGAAAAGGCAAAGGCCAGGGTGAAGGTGATTAGCACAAAGATTATTACGGTTATGGTAGTGCCTTTTATCTCCATGGTGATATCCTCAAGGCTCTTTGAGAAGTCGGCCCTTGAGGTCTCTATTATCTCATTGGCCAAAGACATAAATTCCTTAGACCTCTCGGCCTGGACAGTGCCAAGTATATTCATTGCCTCATCAACCTTACCAGCTTTAACCAGTGGGATCAATTCGTTAAAGATGGTCTGTTTAAAGGGGGCCCAACTCCTTTCCATCTCAAAGACCTTGTCGCTGTACTTGCTTTGTTTTAGTTTAGATAGGTTTTCATCGCTCTTGTTAGAATACATCTGAATGACCTCTTCCTGCCTCTGCCATATATCTGGGTCCCTTGATATGGCCATCCTTAAGAAAGAGGCCCTTATGCCATTTATGTCTGATTTGAGTTCTGTAATAAGCTGGATATCTGCACTTATGATATTCATTGAATCGTAGCGATCTTTTATATGAAGAAAGTTTATGGCAATGAAGGCCAGGATCACAAAGATCAACATGCTCATAAAGAAGTAACCACCTAACACCTTCTTCTTAACACCAATGGCAAATAGCCTGTTCACAATACCCTGCATATAGACCTCCTTTATAACCGTTTTACATTAAAAATGTTCATCAGATTCAAGACCTCAAGCATATTGATGAGCTTTTCATTGCCTGCATATACTGTGAGTTTGATCTTATTTTCGTGTATAAGCCTTAAGAAAAAGCCTATAAGGGCAGAGCTAATAGAAGAAGATGTGGGTATTTTTACTGTTATTGATGAAATGTCGTCTTCACGCATCCTCTCGATGACCTTTTTGATCTCAAGATAGTCTCCTATGGCCTTTATCTCCCCTGTTATTGTCACCTCTGAGGGTCCTGATAATGTAACCTCCATAAACCGCCTCCTTGGATTTTAATTAACAATACTTTGGTTGTCTTCTGCATACTGTTTTAAAAGGATGACCTCATTGCCCTTGTCGTTGTAATATATCTCATCAACAATGCCCTTGACGATCTTTATGCCCCTGTAGTGCATCAGCTCTGTGTCCCTGACACTCTCTTTTATTATGGATTTGTCAAATCCCTCGCCTTCATCAAGTACCCTTAGGCATAGGAATGACCTGCCCGAGTCTCTGAAGGCCTCAAGGGTAGTGGTTATCTTTTTGTTAATGGTCTTTTCTATTTCCAGGAGGTGTTCTTCATACATGCCCTCTTTAACGAGCCTGTTTTTCTTTTGATAGGTTATGTTTAGGCTACCATGCTCGTAGGCATTCATTAATACCTCTGAGAGGGCGTTTATAAACTCAACAATGAAGATAGTATCCATCGATAATTCAGTCAGAAAGTTCTCGATGTCTATGGTGAGCTGTTGCACCTCATTAAGCCTGCTGTTTATAACAAAGGTCTTTGTCCACAGGGGCTCATATTCAATCCTTTTAAGAAAGATAAAGGTGGCATCGTCCTCAGGCTCTTTCACACGACTGATAAATTTGTTAAAGAATATGCCTTTAAAGGGCGAATCTCTAAAGTCGTCCTCAATATACGCCACATAAGAGGTATCGTAAACACCGTCACTACATATAAGCATCTTCTTGAAGCCCTTGAGTTCGTATCTGTCTATCTTATAGCCTTCAGTGAATCTCATAATGGGCAGGCTGTTGTTAGGGATCTTTAGTATCTCTCCCTCGCAGGTCTCTATAAACAACGAGGGCATAGCGAAATTGACGACCTCTAAGGTCTCTTCCTTAAAATCAACAAATACCAACACTGCGCACAGTGCCTCATCCTGAGAGAGGTTTTTTTTTGCAAAACTAAGGAAGTCATCAATAAACCGTCCTTGATCAAAGTTGTTGGAAGACACTGCATTATCGATAAAGAAATTCATAGACGATGTCACGATAGCCGTTGTAACAAAGGCATTTAGCCCCTTACCCATAGCATCGGCTATGTATAAGAGGACATTTTTATCTCCTAACTTACGAACGGTGTAGAAGTCGCCAGATAGGATGTCATGGGGCCTGTAGCGCATGTTTATAAGCCATTGAACCCTTTTCCCTTCGCGGTTGATCTCTAACAAATTGTAATACAGGTCGTCTTGTATAATGTTTTGCTGTTTTTTAAAGGTGAGTTTTTGTTGAAGATTGTTGTATTTCTCTTTGTATCTCAATAACTCTGCCTCTTGTTGTATAAACTTCTGCCTCTCTACTATTACTCGCTGAATGGCAGTCTCAATGGCATTCAGTAGATTAGGAAGTTTCACTGGTTTCATCAGGAACTGGGTAACATCCATATTGATTGCATTAACCAGAATATCGATCTCGGCGTAGGCAGTCATTACTATTACAGGCACTTTAGGTTCTATGGTCTTTATTTCCCTGATCATATCAGTTCCGTTCATTACAGGCATTATCTGATCGGTTATTACGAGGTCAATCTTGTTGTTGCGAAATATTTCGAGGCCTTCGGCGCCATTTTTTGCTGTTAATGTCTGTTTGAAGAGATCTGAAAGGGCATCTCTTAAAAAATCCAACACTGCCTCATCATCATCAACGCAGAGGACTATGCAGTTTTGGGTTATATCTTTTAGTTCTCTGAGTTTGTGCATAGTTCTAAATAACCTGCAATTAATGGATTGATTTGGTCCTCAGATAAGGAGAGTTCTTTCAGAGAGGTACTGTAGGTCTCTATCCAAATTTTATATAGACGGGCAAACTCCTCAGGGGGGTAAGTAAGGGACATCTCAATGAGTTCTGAGAGGTGAAGTAAGGCACAGAGTTTTTTGACAGCAGGGTCTTTGTGAATTGATATTGATGAGTGGTGATGGAGTATTGCATCACACAGGACTCTTGGGATCTTCCATGATTTTGCCATTATATAGCCCATTATACAATGGTTTGTGTTATACCTATCATTTTCATAACCAGTGATGAGGTCAAACTTCTCAGAGATTGGGCGAAGGGATGTGATATCTATGGCATATCCTAAGATCTCGGCATAATCAGAGAATCTCTTCATTAGGAGTATTATCCCCGTGTCATGAAAAAGCCCGCCCATATATGCATGTTCTTCAGCCATAACACGGAGTTTCCTGGCAAGGTATCCTGATATTAAAGCCGCCTGCCTCGTGTGATCCCAAAAACGCTTTAGCGAAAGTCCGCTTTTTTGCACTATGTCTTCAAGGCTGCACAATAGGACTATGTTATAAAAATTTCGGATACCAATGATCTGTAGGGCATGGAAGATTGAGTTTACTGCACCTTTTGAGAAAAAGGGTGAGTTTGCTATCTTTAAGACCCTTGCAGATATGGATACATCCATTGCCACAAGATCTGCTATCTTTTTAAGATCAGCTATTTCCTTATTTGTCTCATGCAATATCTTAAGGGCAATGTCAGGCTGTGGGGGTATGCCGATGTCTCTTGCTAATGCCTGGGCCTTCTCAATATCCTCTTGATGTAGGGTTAGTTCCTCGGGCATAGTCTTATGCTCCTTAATTAAAAAGTGATTTTAAAATTAGTTGATAGTATGCAGGACTTATTTGCTTATATTTTTAAAGTCCCATCTTAAAAAGTCTACTATTATACTACAGAGTCTCTTGCATATAAAGTCTTTCAGGCATGCCCTCTTGCCCCTACAGGTTTCTATGGGCAATTTTGGGATCTCCCACGAATTGCCCTTGGGGATTTGTAAGAGGTTATGTCCTCAAGGTAAATTTTGAAGGGATGAAGGTGTTTTTTTAGCAGGATTAGGGACAATAAAAACTATTAACCAATTCCCAAAGGCCTGTTTTTAGGGTGTCAGTAGAGATAAAGGAAGGGGTTATTTCTTTATTGTTATCAAAATCTTTTAAGAGGAATTCCCTGTTGATGCCCTACTGCTCGGAGGGGTTACGACCCTGTATGGATTCCTGCTTGCGCAGGAGTGACGTGTTTCCCATGAAGGGGCCTTCTGAAGAGATAGTAAATAGAAGAAATAAGGACAGAAGCGGGGGGTATTAGACAGAGATTATGCTGGAATTAGGGCAGGTGGTTTAACAGGTGTTGAGATTGGCAAGATATTGGGAGTTCACTACATCAAGTCAGGGGAGGAGGCCTTTAAGAGAGAAGATACAGGAGGCAAAAGGAGTTTTTCAATAGGGTTAAGGAATTACCAATAATAGTGAAGTGACCCCCTTTATCCCCCTGCTATAGGTGGAAAGAAGCTTATAACATCGCCATCATGAATGACCTTTCCATAATCATTACATATAAGACCGTTTATAACAACAATGAGAGGCCTATCACTTAAGGATAGTTTTTCTATTAATTTAGAAAGGATACAACCCTCTTCCAATTGAAGCAAATAATCCCCTTCTTCATCTTTTGGATAATTTTGGGGGGGAATTAACCCCCCAAAGAGTTTTACCTTTATGTTCATAAAACTACCAGTTAAATACCTTATCTAACTCCTCATCTTCAAACATAAAGACTTTGTTGTGAGGTGGCAGGGCCTCTTTGTAGAAGAACTTGGGCAATCTATCTTTGTGTGATGTAAAACCTGCCCTAACATTGAACTCTCTCTCCATTTTTAATACATCCTTTCCGTATTCCAAGGCATCATCAACGGTCATATTCCATCCGTAAAAACTATTCAATAGATCTAAGAAGGCCTGGAAGGTGTCCTGTTGATCCAATAATGCAAAGGCTATGAATAAACACATGCCGGTAGAATCTATAAAGGCAGTGGCAATCTGCAGGTTCCTTGAAAGCTCGATCTGCCCTTCTGGCTTTAGGGGATCTACAAAACCGCCACATTTCAAGACATTTGTCGCTATAGCGTATCCAGCCGTATGGTCTGCACCCATTGGGCTTGTTGCATAGGTAACCCCTATACCCTGTGACCCTCTTGGGTCGTAGGCAGGAAAACCCTGACCCTTTACAACAGGCACCCTATCTACTCCAAAGGCCTTGCCTGTATATTCCGCACCATTGCCGATAATCCTTCCTAAATAAGTCCCTTCCTTGATCTCATTAAGAAGTCTGATCGACCCATCGGCATCTCCCCACTTCAATATACCTGCTTCCATGGCAACACTTATTGCAACGCCAACCTCAATTGTATCAAGCCCTATGGTATCGCAAAGGAAATCCATCATAGCTATCTTATCAATATCATCAATAGCACAGTTTCCACCTAAGGACCATACCGTCTCGTATTCTGGTTGTTTTGTAAGATAGTGCCCATCCTTATCGTGATATATTCCTGAGCATCTGATCACACAGCCCCTGTGACAACCATGGGTAGGATTACCACCTCTGTCCTTTTCAAACTGGGCTTGCACTTCGCCGCTTATCTTCCGTGCCCCTGCAAACTGACCTTCTTTGAAGTTGTATGTGGGATAGGCACCGACTTCATTGATAATATTGGTCAGTATATTCGTCCCATAAGCAGGAAGCCCTTGCCCTGTAACAGGGTGTTTCTGCAATCCTGAAACAAATCTTTTATTTGCATCTTTAAAGGCCTCTGAATCCTTAGGCTCAAGGTGCTTAGTATCACTGTCATCTATTATTATTGCCTTGACTCCCTTTGACCCCATCACAGCGCCTACGCCACCTCTACCACAATGTCGAGTAGGCCTGAGCTCCATATCTGTACAGGCTACTGATGCTGCAGATAGTCTCATCTCTCCCGCAGGGCCTATAGATATAACAGCAATCTTTTCTCCATATTCCTTCTTTAATTTATCAACTAATTCATAGTTGGTAAGCATCTTTAGAGAGTTGTCTTTTATTACCTTTACGCCACTTCTGCCTATCTCGATCTTATAGAGATCTCCCTTCTTAGGCTTTCCCTCCAATACTATAGCGCCAATACCTAATCTCCCTAATACCTGCGATGGCTGACCTCCAGCATTAGCCTCTTTAATACCCCCCGTCAGAGGGCTCTTACATCCCACAGATATCCTCCCTGACATGGCTGATGCACTACCACTTAACAATCCAGGTGCTATGACAAACTTATTATCCTCTCCAAGGGGGTGACATAGTGGATCTACCTCACTTGAAAGGATTGCAGAAGTCAGGCCCCTACCCCCGTAACGCTCATATTTGCCAATTGGTTCCTCTCTGACCTCTGGGTTTTCTGCACCCATGTTGATCCTGATAAGTCTTCTCATCTTTAGCCTCCTTAATTTAAAGTAAGGTCAAAGGTTTCAAGGCTAAAAGCCGTAAAAAACCTTTGTTAATCAATACATTGTTCTCCAAATAGGCCTGTCTTACTCGCAGCTTTTTATGAAACCTTAAACACTACCAGTTTTAATCTAAATTAAACAATTAAAAAGATCGCCACACCATAAACATGCACCACAGGGGACTGCATTTGAATAGCAATCATAACTAAAGTCCTCTAACTCCATAAGGTCACATAAGGCAAAATTACAATCGTAACAATAGGGATATCCATATCTCGCAACATCTTCCCGAAATCTCTTATAGAGTTGCTTATTGTAAATATCTAAAGGGTGTTCTGTATTGATATTGCCGAAACTCACTTTTTTGACCTCTTTTTTGAGGTTACCCACATAACACTCAAAATCGTGCCATAAAAAGTAACAGGGTGACACCTCACCATCAACAGATACAAATATACATTTATTCTCGATAAATTCACACCTCCTATCACTCTTTGGGAAGACAGGAGGGATCTTGAAGTTGATCTTGTTTTGTAAACATATCTCTTTTACCCTGTCCAGTAGAGATTCCACATTGTTTAGAGATTGTTCGTCCATCTCCATCAATTTTTTCAGATTCAATGTCAGACCAATACCTTCAGCCTCTTCATACATCGATTTGTAGAGATCGTCTATTTCTAAATTGTAATCTACATACTCTGCTGATTTTCTCTTTGCCAGATCTAACCAATCTTCATGGGTATATCCTTTGTCTTGTAGTATTGTTGACCATTTTTTAAAGACCTTTACCGATGTCTCGTTATTGGTGTCGTAGGCGACCTTGGAAACCAGAGCCTTAGATGATGGTATGAGGTGAGAGATGATGAGAAAATCTATCTTAAAAGATATCAGTTTCTGGAGTATTTCTAAAAGCTCCTTCAGATTGTCCTTTGTTAAGACTATTTCAGCGCCATACTTGAGGTTTTTAAAATCTTCTCTTGTTTTTAGTAATATCTCAAAACTCCTTTCAGCATTCTCAAGGCTGTGACATTCAAACCCACCCTCCAGTGTATCTACCGATATGATTACATTATCGAGCCCGCCTCGAGCAAGGGCATAGGCCTTTTCTTCATTGAAAAGATATCCATTGGTTTGAAGACCTATGGTAGAGCTATCCTTCATCTCGCTCTTGGCAAATTTTATCATATCAATTATTTCTGGATTTAAAAGAGGCTCCCCAAAGCCGGAAAAGACAAGACTATCCAAAGCAGGAAGCAGTTCCTTTAGTCTTGTAAACTCAGACAACGTCATGAAAGACTTATCAAGAGGGCCCTTTTGTTGCATCAAAAAGCACATCTCACATTGATAATTACATTTTCTTGATATCTCTGTTATCAACCTCAAAGGATGTTCCATTAATTTGTCATAAATTAAAACTCAAATTTTAAAATATGTTTAGTCATGCCACAAATCTCTCAAATTATATGCAAAAACTTTTAATTTATTGAAATTGATAAACAGGGAGGAAGTATAAAATCTCCTCCCTGTTTTCAAAACATATTAACTACATAGCATTTTTGTAGATCTGGACAATATCACTCAATGTTGCCTTTCTTGGATTTGTAAAACTGCATGCATCTTTCATGGCATTTTCAGCCATAACTGGGATGTCCTTTTCTTTGACATTAAGCTCAGAGAGCCCTTTTGGGATACCTATGTCTCTTGATAATTTCACTATAGCATCTATAGCCTTTTCAGCGGCGTCCCTTACTGACAATCCCGATACATCCTCTCCCATAGCTACAGCAATATCCACAAACCGTTGAGGATTTGAAATCAGGTTAAAACGCTCCACATGGGGGAGCAGTATCGCATTACAAACGCCATGGGGGAGATTATAAAATCCTCCTAACTGATGAGCCATAGCATGTACAAAACCTAAGCTTGCGTTGTTAAAGGCCATTCCGCCTAAAAATTCAGCAAAGACCATTTTCTCTCTTGCCTCGAAATCATCACCGTTGGCAACTGCTCTCCTTAAATACTGGCTAACCAGTTTTATTGACATCAGTGCAGCTGAATCAGTCAGAGGATTAGCTAAAGTAGAGACATATGCCTCCACCGAATGGGTTAAAGCGTCCATACCTGTTGCAGCTGTCAAATCCCGAGGTTTTTTCATCATCATAAGGGGATCATCAATAGCAACATTCGGTGTGCAACGCCAATCTACAATGGCCATCTTTACATGTCGATCCGTATCAGTGATGATACAAAAACGGGTCATCTCACTAGCAGTACCAGCTGTAGTATTAACAGCAATGAGCGGTATCATGGGTTTAGTTGATTTATCAACACCTTCATAATCACGAATATTACCACCATTTGCAGCCACTATTCCAATGCCCTTTGCACAATCATGACTTGACCCTCCACCAACGGAGACAATCAAGTTACATTTTTCTTTCTTAAAAACATCAACACCATCATGCACGTTTTTGTCTGTTGGGTTTGGCTCAGCACCAGGGAAAATAACTACTTTAACCCCTTCTTTTTCAATCATGTCAGCCACTTCCTTGGCAACACCCGATTTGAAGAGATAATCGTCTGTCACAAGCAACACCTTTTCCCCTCCAAGCAGTTTTGCCTGTTTAGCCACATTCTGTACAGCACCTGCTCCAACGAAATTAACCGTTGGCATGAAATAACCATAATATTGTTGCACAACAGCCATATTTATTACCTCCTTATTTTTTTTTACAGTTGTTGAAGAACAAAAAGAATGCCAACAAAAGATAATTAGAAACTTATTGAAAAAAAAGCTTTTTAATTGGATGGTCAAAAAATATGTATCAAAATGAAACACTCTGTTTCAGAACAGAACTAATTTTTGATGAGATTATACTCTTGCAGCTTTCTGTACAGGGTTGTTCTTCCCATTCCAAGTATCTTGGCAGCAGGTGCTATTTTCCATCTGGTTTTCTTAAGGACATCTAATATTGTGAGTTTTGTAGTCTCATCTAAGATATCATTTTTACTGTATAACACATTGAATTGTGTTGTTTGCATGATCTCTGTAGGTAGCTCATCGGGTGTTATCCTGCAATTTTTACAAAGAGCAACCATACTATAAATTACATTTTCTAACTCTCTAATATTACCAGGCCAATCATATTTAATTAAATAACTGTATAAATCATCATCAACCTCTGCCATTGGCACTCCCATGTTAATACAAGCCTTTTTTACAAAATAATCTACCAACTCATAAATATCTTCCTTTCTCTCTCTGAGAGAAGGAATGCTTATAGTAACTACCTTTAATCTGTAATACAGGTCTGAACGAAAAAGACCAACATTAACTAATTTGGATAGATCTTTATTTGTGGCAGCAATGACCCTTACATCGATTTTTCTCTCTTCGTTATCGCCTATTCTATATAGCACCTTTTCTTGTAAAAGCCTTAAAAGGGCTGTTTGAGAACTAAGAGGCATATCTCCAATTTCGTCCAGAAATATTGTACCGCCCTTTGCTAATTCAAATTTACCCAGTTGTCCACCCTTTTTTGCACCTGTAAAAGCTCCTTCGGCATACCCAAAAAACTCACTTTCCACTAAACTGTCAGGAATAGATGAACAATTCAGGGCTATGAAAGGACCTTTATGACGCATACTATTTTCATGTATAAACCTTGCCAATAACTCCTTGCCCGTACCACTCTCCCCGTAGATTAAGACGGTAATATTCATTTTTGCTATCTTTTGTGCCACACCGATTACATGGAGAAATTTCTCACTCCTTCCAATCATTTGTAAACCAAAAAAATCTCTCCTTTTATCTAATGTATTTTGGGAATAACCACTGTTGTCAGTCAAAATCACATATTTATCATTGGGACCCTCTGGAGTGTCATTTTTGTCAGTTATACTTAGTAATTTACCCTTTTTGAGGTTGAATACCTCTTCAACTGATCTGCTAATCAGTTCTTGTCTGCTTTTGTTAAGAATTTTTAGAGCTTTATAATGAATTTTTTTTATCAAACCATTATCATCAATTTGTATCAGTCCACAATTTACTAAATAGTTTAAAAGCTTAAAATTCTCATTGCATATTTTAATCTGTTTTTTTAGTTTTTCTATAAGAAGATTTTGTTCAATCATCTTAGAGCCAATTAGGGCATATTCTAAATAACCATTATCCTTTTGATTACAATCTCCTGAAATATTGAGTATCCCATAGAATTCCTTATCATGACCCAAAATAGGTGCAGCCCAACAAGACAAAAAATGGTTTTTTTTAACATAATGCTCCCACCCAAGAACCTTCACAGGCATGTTTGCATACAATGCAGTGCCAATTGCATTGGTACCCCTGTACTCCTCATGCCAGCAAGCACCTGGAGATAATTGCACCCTGTATGCCTTATTGATAAAGGGTGGATCACCAAGCACTTTTAAAATATAGCCGTATCTGTCGCACAATATAACCATATTGTTTTTTCCTTTAACGAGGTTGTAGATGTACAGAAGCACTTTCTCTGCTGCAATTAGCAATTCTTCATTTTGTAGAAGCCTCTCCCTAAGTTGAGAAATAGATAAGATCCCAGCATCTTTTGCAGATTCATGATTTACATTGTAACTTTTAGATCTTTGCCAAGAGCTTAAGATTATTGGACTTAGATCAGGGGTTGCTTTGATCTTATCGTTTACAACATAGTTTTTCCAGATTTCACTCATTTTTGGGATAGCTTTTGTAGGTGCATTATTTGTTTTTGAATGTGATCTTTTTATCTCAAGTTATAATTTTTAAATAAAAAACCATTTACTTGATCATTAATATAGTTTAATTTAAATATACAAAATGTCAAGTTTATTTAGACCTCCGAAAAATAGACATAGACATAGACATCAGCATACCACTCAATTAGTCCATTTAAAGGCATTTTAAAAATTGTTTGAGCAGCAAGCCGATAGAAAATGTTCTAGGTTTTGCCTTTGCTGCCCTTCCCTGTCTCAAAATCTCTTTAAAATTACCTTTCTCGGACGCACCTCTCCCTTTCGGTTATTAAATCCTGCCCTTAATCCCTGCTTTTTTTAATATGGCAAGGCGGCTATAGCCTCCATCCTTTTCATCATCCTTATGTAATGATTAAACTTCTCTAAGGTTGCTGCTATCTTGAGCCTGACCCTATTGCTATGGTCAGATATCCATGCCGCTGCATACACAACTTTCCATCTCAGTGTCCCTATCGTGCAGCTCTGATACCCTTCCTGTATTACAAAATGCTTCTGCGCTATCATAAGGTTGTAGGTCAGCACTCCAACGCTCAAATACATTGCATTTGCCTCAAACCCTCCTCAGGGCATTTGTTCTATTCCCACCCCATCTCTTGAATAACTCATTATCAATACCCATAGCGTCGAGCATCTTGCCACAATAGAAGGAGAGCATATCTTCAAGGCTTTTTGGCCCGTAATAAAAGGCTGGTACTGGAGGCGCAATAATAACCCCCAACCTTGATAATTTAAGCATGTTTTCTAAATGGATGGCGCTAAAGGGCATCTCCCTTGGACTCAAAAGGAGCCTTCTCCCCTCTTTGAGGGTTACATCAGCAGCCCTTTCAATAAGACTTGAACCATACCCGTTGGCTATGGCAGCGAGGGTTTTCATAGAGCAGGGCACTACAAACATGCCGTCAGTTTTAAAAGAACCGCTTGCCACAGGGCAATAGAAGTCTGTGTGGCTGTGCAGAAAAAGCCTGTCTGTTTGATAAAAAGAGATTATTTGCTCTTCAGGGCATCCAATCCAATTAATGCCAGTCTCAGTTTTTAAAATTGATAGGGCTTCATCAGTGATAATAAGATGCACCTCAGAGGATTTCAGTATCTCCCTAACAAGGCTTATTCCTATTATGGTACCGCTTGCCCCTGATATGCCCACAATATATTTCTTCACTATTCCTCCTTGTTGTTCATTAGCCCGTGGTTTTTCATCTTTGTCCTGAGCTGTTTTCTTGTAATGCCAAGAATCTCCGCAGCCTTTGTCTGGTTAAAGGATGTCCTGTTTAGAGCATCTAAGATAAGTCTGTGTTCTGTTTCTAAGAGCGTATGAGGCTGCATTGGCTTCAAATTGTTTGTAGTTATGTCCCTAATGGGCTTAGGAAGATATCTGAGAGATATGGTATCTGCAGGACACAATACAACAGCACGCTCCACCGCATTTTCAAGCTCCCTTACATTTCCCCTCCAGTCGTATTCCATAAAGGCCTCAATCACTTCTCTGTCAAAGGCTGATATTACCCTATTGTTGATTAGGTTAAATCTTTTTAGAAAGTGCTTAGCCAAGAGAGGGATGTCCTCCTTCCTTTCTCTAAGTGGTGGTAAACGGAGGGTAACAACATTTAGACGATAGAACAGGTCTTCTCTGAAGTTGCCCTTTGATACCTCCTCATTTAAATCCCTATTTGTAGCGGCAATTATCCTTACATCTACCTTTATCCTCTTATTGCCTCCTACACGCATAATCTCCTTTTCTTGCAAAAAGCGGAGAAACTTTTTTTGTAGATTAAGGGGTAGTTCGCTTATCTCATCAAGAAACAATGTGCCCTCATTGGCAAGTTCTATCTGCCCAGTCTTTCTGTCATAGGCGCCTGTGAAGGAGCCCTTTTCATGGCCAAAAAGTTCACTTTCAATTATCTCCTCTGGTAGCGCTGCACAGTCGATAGGTATAAATGACCTGTTTGCACGGGGTGATTCGTAGTGTATTGCCTTTGCTACCAACTCCTTGCCTGTTCCGCTTTCTCCAGTTATGAGAACATTAGAGTTGCTCCTTGCCACTGTGGAGATAAGGGCAAACAATTCCTGCATTTTGTGGCATTTGCCAATTATATTCTGAAAGCTGGTTGCCTCCCTTAATTGAGATCTTAGGTAGATGTTTTCCATAACCAGTGACTGTTTTTCAAGCGCCTCCCTGACTACGGTAATCAATTCGTCGGGGTTAACAGGCTTTGTAAGGTAGTTAAATGCCCCCTTTCTCATAGCCTCCACAGCCTTTTCTATGGTACCAAAGGCTGTGAGCATTATCACAGGTGGAGAAGGCTTCTTGCTCTTGAATCTCTCAATAAAGTCAATACCGCTCATGCCTGGCAGTTTGTAATCAACGATAATTGTATCAGCCCCTGAAGTAGTATCATCCTGGAGTGCTGCCTCTGCCGATGAGAAGGTAGTCACTTCATAACCCTTTTTTTTAAGTATTGCAGATAGGACCTTTAAGGTATTAGGCTCATCATCAATAAGGACTATCATTGGAGCATTCAAGGGGCAATCTCCTTAAGGCAAGGGATAGATATTATAAATTCAGTTCCTTTGCCAGGAACGCTGCTGACAGTTATTTCGCCCTGATGGTCCTTGATGATCCTCTCTACACAGGCAAGGCCAAGCCCTGTGCCCCTTGTCTTTGTGCTGAAAAAGGGCTTAAATATATTTGCAGCTACCTCATCACTCATACCTTCTCCTGTATCGGATATTGCAACCTCTACATTATTACCCCGTAGTAGTGCCGTTATTTTAATCGAATCTCCTGCTTTAGTGGCATCAATAGAGTTTACCATTATGTTGAGCAGCGCCTGTTTGAATTGCTGGGGGTCAAAATAAAACTGAGATATTGCCTGATCTATGTTTGCGGTTACCTCTACATTCTTCTCTGTTGCCTCCTGTCTTATTAAATACAAGGTTTCATCAATACATTTTCTAAGGTCTGACAGCCTCAGCTTTAAGGGAGTGGGCTTTGAAAACCTCATAAAGGTAATTACTATTTCATTAAGTCTATTAGTCTCCTCCTCAATAATTGTTAAAAACTCAGATAGAACCTTGCCTTTGAAATTGTCTTTAAGATATGACACTGACCCCCTTATGGCATTGAGAGGATTTTTTATCTCATGGGCAACAGTCATCGCCATTTCTCCAAGGGCAGACATCTTCTCTAAGCGGGTCTTCTCTCGATTGCTATCATCGAGTCTTTTAAGGCTTTCGCGGAGTTCCTTTATCATCCTGTTAAAGACCTCTATAAGCTCCCCAATTTCATCACCGCAAGCCCTCTGATATACTATACACTGTTTGCACTCATGCAGCTTTTCAAGGCCGCTGCCATGGATGCCTCCTAAGGAAATAGTTCCTGATATCTCCCAACATCTGTTCTTTCCATAGGCAGGGCAGTCTGTGAGTTTGCATTTAAAGACCTCCCAGCATTTTACCGCGTTGTCATTAGGTATTTCGGCATTTAAATTACCTTCCTGTACAAGTTCCATAGAGGACTTAATCTTTTTAAGGGGAGTAGTTATAAGCTTTGCCATCCAAAAAGCGCCCCAGATGCTAATAAACATGGAAGAGGCAATTACGATAACTATGTAGTTTTTCAATTCCCTCAAATTATGTTCTACGGCATTGTCCACATTATCAGTAGAAAAGGCTGCAACAAAAAGCCCGATGGTCTCATACCCTGATTTAATTGGCACAATCAACTCCCTAAAACCTTCGGGCTTTTTATATCTCTCCTTTGTCT
Source organism: uncultured bacterium (assembly GCA_937949555.1). Lineage (GTDB taxonomy): Bacteria > Nitrospirota > Thermodesulfovibrionia > Thermodesulfovibrionales > Dissulfurispiraceae > DUZI01. The sequence goes on from CALEDV010000006.1 coordinate 37,600, forward strand.
CGCCAATATTGATAAGCCCTGAGGGGATCTCGGGGTAAAGCTCAGATAGGTTCCGTCCAAGATTTTTTCTTGTGGTATGTCCTACAATCCTCATATTGCGGTCAACAATAGCGGCATAGATGCAGCCTGGAGTGTTTGCCAATGCCTTGACTATCTCATCAAGCCTCAGGGGGTCCATGAATATGAGGGCATCAATGCTCTCTCTTGCAAGGTTCCTCATAAGGATTATATGGTTATTGTTCATCTCTGCTTTCAAGGCGTTTCTTTGTTTGGAGATAATAAGACTGCTTATGGTAATGCCTGCAAAGGCAAAGATCAGTATTATAGCAACGCAGAATTTCTGCAGCAGACTAAGTTTTATAAATAAATTCTTTATGTTTAGCTTCATTAGATTGTGTTCATTGTATTGTGATGGGTATCATGTGTTTTATGATAATATCGTTACAAGGGATATGAGTTTGTCAATCAATGCTGCCCGATCTTGCGGAAGAATTCTTCCGATGCAGGCTTAAAACCTTTTATCCGTGCAGCCCCAAGAATAGCTTCATCAGAGAGCTCAACAAGCAGGTTCTTAACCCTCATAGCCAGTTGGGGGGGCACATCCCTACTTGCTGTAAAGGGCCAGTTAGGAAGTTCTGCCGTAGGAGTCAGCACCTTTATCCTTTGCATATTCACTGCATCTTTCCATACCACAAGGGCTGATTCCCTTATAAAACCTGCATCAGCCTCTCCACGATAAACGCCTGTAATGACATTCTCCTGCCTCTTAGCGTCCACTAATATCATGTCTCGCTCTATATCTATGCCCCTTTGCTTAAGGTATATCTTTTGTGAAAGATAGCCGCCTGCAGACTTGGGTGAGGTAATAAGCACCTTCTTGCCCCTTAAGTCCCTTATGTCCTTTATAGAACTGTCATCTCTGGTGATTATAACCCCTCTAAACATGTCTCCAGTTGTTGACTCATACTGTTTATCATTATCCTCGCCAATGGTTGTAACAAGGGGTTTCAAGTTGTAATCTTTGTCTATAAGTGAATATATATAGGGATTTTGATAGGAAAAATCTATTGAACCTGATTTTATTACCCTAACAAAGTCTTCAAAGTCTCTGGGGATGTAAAGCTTAAATTCGTAACCTGTTTTTTGAGACAGATACCGCATAAGAGGGTCATATCGCTCGTAAATGGTAATTGCCGAATATAGAGGCAGCACCGCAACCTTGATTACATTTTTTCCGTATTCTCTGTAGTCTTTACCAGTTAAATTGAATATCATCGCCCTAATCACATCAAAGTCTCTGTCCTCAGCAGATATAAAGCCAGCAATGCTTCGATCTATAGAGGCAAGAGTGCCTCTGTCCTGGAGCGCTGATAGTGCGTTAATGATTGATGTCAGATCTTGCTTGTCCATGTCCGAAGAAGCGGCAACGACAAGGCGCGGGATAGGTTCGGACTTCTTGATTATCTTAAGCCCATCGGGGAGATATTTCTTTGCCACGGAATCACTCATCCCTCCTATATCGTGTTCACCCAATAAAATCGAAAGGGCTATCCTGTCCTCTTGCTGTAAGTAACTCACCCCTGCAAGGTCTTTCATGCTTATATTTACATCATTTAGCATGGATACAGGTATAAGATAGCTGAAGGAAGAATCCTTGCTTCCTAATGCGAGCCTCTTGCCCTTTGCATCAGCAGCCTTGCTTAGAGGGCTCGATTCTTTGGCAACTAAAACACTATGAGGTTTATTATCCTCTCTAAAATAGGTCTTCATTATGCTCACAATACCCTCTTTATATTTGCGTTTTACCTCACAATAGGTGGCTGGGTCTAAGAAAGCAATAACATTATCGGTTTTACCTATATCTTCTATCGCTGTCTGATAATCCTTCGGCACTCGCAATATCAAGGCTCTATTAAGGGATCTTTCTAAGTAATACTTTATGGGCATAAACCGTTCAAGCACTATGCTCGCCCTCTCTTCTGGCAACAATATAACATTCAGAGGTGTACCTTCGTAAGCCCTCGGCACATAAGTGTTGTTCTCTTGAGCTGCCCTGTGATCATCGCACCCTGATAGGACAGCCAGTAAGATAAAAGCACCAAAAAAGATTAACAATCTGTTCATAGGCAATATCCTTTTATGTCCTACAGAGATATACTAATGTTAGAAAATACATATTTCTTAAGCCTTTGTGTAGGGGCGGCTAAGTAGTTTTTGTAGCCTTGTAACTGAGTCATCTAGATAGTATTTACAATTATACATAGAGGTTGTCAATATACTACAGTTATCCTTAAATTGCCGATAGGAGTAAGAGGGTGTGCTGAAGGGGCTTTATTGCCACAACTTTTTACGAGACCTCTGGACTTTCACAGATAATGCCAAACTAATCACCCCTTGGTGACTGAATGACCTATGGCCCTTTTAGATAAACCCTGTGGCAGTATAAAAGGCTTTCAGACATGCCCTCTTGCTCCTACAGTTTTCTGTCGGCATTTTGGGAGTTGTTTATAAAATCCAATTGCAAAGGTATCAAGTGTTAACAAATCGGTGTGTTGTGTAAGATATAATTGTCCTATAAAATAGGATATGACAACTGCCTTATACGATAAATTCCTGAACATTAAATGTTAAAATAGAGCGAAACACCCGCAGAATCTTAGATATTACGCATTTGCAGTCTTTAATAAATTTATGGCTTCTTTTAAGAGGATTGACAGTAATTGACTACATAAATGAAGATGATGCCTCGTGCTTAGGATTTAAATTTATTGAATTAACTTTGGAGCAGCAATGGCGAGCTTGTTTTGACTTGATTGCACTATGAAATATATCCCCTCACAAATCGTCTTTTTATTAAAAAATACTGTTGCAGCGAAGAACATTAGGATACTCTTAAAGTTTATCCTTATTTTGCTCTCTCTTATTTCATCATACAGCGTTATATTCCACTACATTATGGAATATGAAGGCAGGCAGTTTAGTTGGTTGAGTGGAATCTACTGGACCTTGGTAACGATGACAACCCTTGGATTTGGAGACATCACCTTTACCTCAGATGTGGGCAAGACCTTTTCCGTGATTGTATTGCTCTCAGGCGTTATATTCCTGCTGATTATGCTTCCTTTTACCTTCATACAGTTTTTCTACGCACCCTGGCTTGATTCCCAGACAAAGGCTCGCACACCAAGAAGCCTGCCTTCAGATACCCAAGGGCATGTAATCCTAACCAATACAGATCCAATCTCCTTTAGCCTCGCTATTAAGTTGATGCAGTATAATTACAATTATGTCTTTTTAGTTGCCGACCTTCAACGCGCTGTTGAACTGAATGACATGAACTATAATGTTGTAGTTGGAGATTTAGACGAACCTGAAACCTATAGAAACTTGAGAATAGATAGGGCAGCCCTAATTGTAGTGAATAATAATGATATGCTCAATACAAATATTACCTTTACAATTAGGTCCTTATCCAAGGATATTCCTATTGTAACAACTGCGGATTCCGATGACTCTGTGGACATACTCTATTTGTCAGGGGCAACTCATGTCTTTCAGTTTGCAAAGATGCTTGGAAATGCCCTTGCGAGGCGAGCGATGGGCTCTAACATGAAGTCAAATGTAATAGGGACCTTCGAAAAACTGCTTATAGCAGAGGCACCGGCGATGCGGACGGAGTTAGAGGGGAAGACCTTAAGAGAGACCCGTTTGAGGGATAAGACAGGGGTGACTGTTGTGGGGATGTGGGAAAGAGGTGATTTTAAGATGCCCTTTGCCGATAGTCTTATAAATGAATCTTCAGTGTTGGTCTTAGCAGGGTCAGAGGAGCAATTAAATAAATATGATGAGGTCATTGGCAAGTCCTATGTGTTTGACTCTCCTGTTGTTATAATAGGAGGAGGTAGGGTTGGCAGGGCAATAGCATACGCCTTAGAATCTCGCGGTATGGATTATAGAGTTATTGAGCATAATAGGGAGTTGATAGAAAACACAGAAAAATATGTTCATGGCAGCGCGGCAGACCTGAACACCCTAATTCGTGCTGGTATTAGTAAGGCCCCCAGTATTTTTATTACTACACACAATGACGATATAAACATATATCTAACTATATACTGTAGGAAACTGAGGGCTGATACACAGATAATCAGCAGGGCTAATCATGACAGAAACATAAGCAAGCTCCATAAAGCAGGAGCAGATATCGTTATGTCTTACGCCTCTATTGCTACTAATACTATTATTAATATTATAAAGCCGGGCAAGGTCTTGATGTTGACTGAGGGCCTGAATGTTTTCAGTGTGCCTGTTCCAAACATCCTATCTGGGAAGAATCTCCTGGAATCTGGTATCCGCCAAAAGACAGGATGTAGCGTTGTAGCCATTAATTCTAATGGGCAGACAATTATCAGCCCAAACCCTTATGTTCCCCTTAAGGCGAAGGATATCCTTATCTTAATAGGAACTACTGAGGCAGAGAAGAGGCTTATGGATGAGTTCTCTATAACAGAACAATAGTTGTAAAAGGTATGAAGTTTATTCTGCATTCCATTAGGCTACTTATAAAATAAGCTTGAGATTACAGACCACCCCTCACCGCTATCAGTCTTGCACAGTCTAAGGGTATTGGATTTATTTGAACCCTATTGATGCCTAACTATTGACTGATGCACTATCGTTCTAAGGTATCTGTGTAGTCAAGGAGTGGCTATTTTTCTCCAAGTCTTTCCTTTAACATCTTGTTCTCCCGCTGAATCCTGAGAAACTTGAAGGCCTTCTCTATGGTAAAAAGTATCTGTTCCTTTCTAAAGGGCTTAGTGATAAAATCAAAGGCGCCCTTCTGCATGGTCTCAATGGCTGATTCAACGGTGCCATAGGCAGTAACGATAATGACTGGTATGTCTTCATCAAACTCCCTTATGGCCTTTAGCAGTTGTATGCCATCTACGCCTGGCATCTTTAGGTCGGCAATAACAATATCAAAACCACCCTTACGGATCAACTCCAGAGCCTCAAGGGGGTTGTTTGTGGTGGTTATCTCATAGGGTGTCTTTTCTCTTATTATCATGCTCATCAACTTGAGCATATCGGGTTCGTCGTCAACGGAAAGTATTCTTTCAGGCATAGCTTTAATCCTCCTTTATAGACTCATATCCTAATTGAGATGGTAAGAATCAGGGTGTTTTATTATCAGCAATTGAGGGCAGGGAAATAATAAAGGTAGTGCCTGTCTTTTCCGATTCCTCTCTTGTTGTTGTTTCGAAGGTTATGTTGCCCCCATACTTTGTAATAATACCATAGGATACGGAAAGTCCCAAACCTGTGCCCTCCCCGACCTTCTTTGTCGTAAAGAGGGGATCAAATATCTTTGTCCTGTGTTCTCTCTTTATGCCATGTCCTGTATCTGAAAACCTAATCTGTATATCCTTGCCGTTACAAAGTAGAGTAGTTATGGTGAGGGTGCCTCCCTCAGGCATGGCATGGATGGCATTGTTTAAGATATTGAGGAATACCTGTTGGAGTTCACCCGCATCGGCCTTGACCTTTGGTAACCCTTCGGACAACCTTGATTCTAAGTATATATTCTTTATCTTCATTGTGTTTTTGATTATGGCAAGCACCGATTCTATGTTTTCCTTAATGTCAACCTCCTCCTCGTGGTATTCCGTATATCTTGAGAAACTGAGGAGGTTTTCTACTACCCTCTTGGCGTTGGTTGCCTGTTTTTCAACAGTCTTCAGTATGTCATATTCTTGTGAGTCCTTTGGGTATTTCTCTATGAGCAGATCCACGAAACCCAAAATTATAGCGAGGGGGTTATTAATCTCATGGGCTACCCCTGCTGCAAGGGTCCCCATGGAGGCAAGCTTTTCGGCGTGGTACATCTGTTCTTCTCTTTCCTTCTTCTTCTCAGCAGTAATGTCTCTGGATATGCCGAGTATCATCATAGGTTTGCCATCTTCATCATTGAGGAGTGTAAAGCTCGTGTTAAGCCAGAATTCACGATTAGATATATTCACAGAGTAGGTTATTTTTTTGTTTATACCTGTGTTGAATACCTTCTCAATAGTGGTTAATTGCAGATGCCCGCTCTCTTCGCTAAAGCAAAACTCGGCTATATTTTGACCCACCATACAATCTGTATCGGCATTGAAGAAGGATGCGCCTGCCTTGTTTATGGACAGTATTGTCCCATGTTTATCAACGGTAAAGATAATGTCGTTAGCATTTTCAATGAGAGACTTGTATTGGTACTCGGACTGTTTAAGTTCCCTGGTCTTTTTTTCTACTTCATATTTAAGTGATTGAGACCAGCGGAGCATAAGAGCTACTAAGAACATTCCACAAATAAGGATAATCAATATGATAAAACCCTCAAGGATGAATTGCCTTATCTGGATGCTGTCTATAGCGCCTTGAACTGCATTTATTGGGGCAACAACGGCCACAGACCATATCATGTCCATTTGCTTTTCATGAAGTTTGATCGGGGCAAAGGCTATTAATTTTTTCATTTCGCCTTCCATGTCCTTGTGCCATCCAGATATATACCAGCTAGTGCCAGTCTCGCCCTTGAGCATCTTTTCCTTTTGAATCTCATTGATTCTTACAAAGGATATATTCTTGGTCTTCTCTTCACGGACAGAAAAGGCGTTTTTGCCTATAAACTCTGATGCTGGGTGATATAGAAAGGTGCCCTTTTTATCAATAACCCATACATAGCTTTCTTTGACGGATTTTATGCCTTTAGTAACCCTTTCAATGAGGGCAGCGGCATCAACGGTTATTATTAATATCCCCGAAAATTTATTAGTAGAGATTGGATGTATATCATCAACTGATACCTGCCACACAGGCAAGGCAAAGCTTATCAAAAGGCCATCCTGATGATTGGATTCTGATCTCGCTACATTGTTAACCAATATAATATCCTTGTTTCCTTTGTCCTCTGCCCATTTAAGCAGCTTTATGTCCTTTTCGCTGGCATCAGAGATGTTGTATCTATCGCCGTTAATAATGTGGGTCCTAAGCCTTTCCGATTGGATGTACCTTATCTCATTGCCTCCCACATCCTTTATGCTGGAGAAGGCAATATTAAGTCTTGTGAATAGAAATGTCTTCTCTGAATACTGGATAGTGGGAGATAGGCTTAGGAGTATGAGTTCTCTCTTTATGTGAGAGAGATTATTTTCTATCATACTTGCAGCATACTCGGCAAGCACCAGTTGCTGCTTATTGAAATCATCAACAACGACCTCTTTTACCTTTTTAGCCGAGAGCCAGCCCAAAAATATTATAATTGAAAGAAAAATCAGGATAGTGGTTATTACTATCTGTTTGAAATGTTGACTGAATATATTAAACCATCTGTCTTTAAAGGGATTGAAGAGTTTTTCAAAGGGGTCTTGATATTTTTTCACTAAACTGGTCTTATGTTTAAGTCAAATATATTGGGCAGGATTTGTCTCAAATTAATTATTGTCCCTTGCCCGCTGTTACCCTTTGTTGTAAAAGGGGCAAGGGGAAACATTAAAGGATATTCATTGTGTTAACAACATCATTATCCTGTTCCTACAGCTATTTTACTACATAAACCGAGCAGGGTGCATGCCTTACCACCATAGCTGAAACACTGCCAAGTTTGAATCTTGAGGAGGCAGTTAACCCTAAACTCCCCATGATAATGAGGTCAATCTTTTCCTCTTCTGCATATTCGATGATTGAGTTAGGTATGGATGTAGCTACAATTACCTTACTGCATGCAGGAGGCACGCCTTGTTCTGAGAGTATCCTATGCGCCTTCTCCATCATCTCCTCAGATTTCTTAGATAACCTCTCAGAGAGTTTTTCCCTTGCAGAGGCGGAGATCTCTAAATCAATGCCCTCATAGGAGGGCACTACGTTTATCAGGCAGATCTGTCCATTTGTTGCCTTTGCTTGTTGAGCTGCAACCCCAAGGGCAGCCTCAGAGTGTTTTGAACCGTCAATGGGTACTAGTATCTTCACTTTATAGCCTCCTTCTTGTGTTTTACCTTGCTTGTAGATAAGCCAATACCCTCAAATATGTAGTATATAGCAAAGCCCCACCACATGGTATATATCACATAAAATACGAGCAGTCCTGTCATTATGCCTGCCTTTTCTGTAACTTGCTGTGCCTCAATGCCATAGAAATTATGGGCTGTCTCTACGGCCTTTTTCATAACATCGGTGACAATCTTTGCCTCCTCAATCTTGCCATCCTTTTTGAATGCCTTATCAAGAGGCTTCATAATGTTCCACCAGGTGACCATCACATCCATCTCAGGAATTCCATATCTTTCAACAAGGGCCTTGCCGTTATTTTTGTACATATCATCGGAGTCCTTTAGTGCCTTAGCCATTAGACTACCAAGGTTAGCCGTCAGCTTAATATCACTTCCTGTGGCCTCAACCTGCCCGCCTGCCGCTGTTAGCACCTTCAAGGCATTATTTACCTGAGCCTCCTTTTCAAGTTTGAATTGGATGCTAAATTGGGTATTCATAAATTTTTCGTTTGACTGCATTACCTTTGGGATAAAGTATGATGAGCCCTTGGAGAGTTTGTTGAACATATCATCGGAGAAGATCAATCCATTCTTGCCATCACCGAATATTGGCATGAATATAAGGACTAACACCACAAAGAATGTCAACGCAAGAAAGATGCCGGTGGAAAAAGCCTTTTTATTAATCTTAGCCATAGCCTTATTCCTCCCCTCTGAGTTTCTTAATATTCGTAAAGAACTTGCCTATAACCCATACACCGAAAATGCCCACCACTATCCAGAAGATTACATTGCCTACAAACTCAATTATATTGACTGTGGCGCTTGAAAGATTGATGTACTCAAGTTCAACCATCTTTTTAGGTAACACCGATATCCTGTTTGCAAACCCTGCAAGTATTGATACTGCGTAGAATCCAAGGATGTGTATACCCTTTACTACCTTTGTTACTAATGCTCCTACTTGAATGCCAATAAGTGAGCCAATCAACATGCCCATTGCAAGGGTATAAAAGACATAACCGTAAATTGCATACTGTGCGATTGATGCTAATCCTGCAGTAAAGATTATCTGAAGGATATCGGTGCCAACGGTTGTGGTTGCCGATACCCCAAAGAGGTAAACAAACATTGGGAAGGTTATAAAGCCTCCTCCCACACCCATAATCGCCGCAAGCATTCCAACAATAACACCACCTATAGCTACAAATACGCCCGATATCTGCCTTCCGCCTTGTACAAGATGCTCATCAAAGGTGATCATTGGTGGTATCTTAAGGGATTGCAGCTTCAGGGCTAGGGGTGGCGTCGTGTCTGGCCCGCTGTGGGCGCCTCCATCTCCTCCTGCCTTTCTTGAGCGAAGGAAGTCGCCAAGGGCGTAAAATCCAAGAAAACCTAACAGTATTGCATATACTAAGCTTATGAAGGCTTCGCTTAAAAGGGGATCCTTGTTGTAAAGCCCCTTGTTGATAGCGCCGCCAATAAATGTGCCAAACCCAGAACCCACAAGAAATCCAAGGGCTAACTTCACAGAGACATTCCCAAGTTTTTTGTGCACCGTTGTGCCCATGATTGCCTTGGCAAAGATATGAAACACATCGGTTCCCACGGCAAGGATGCCCTTTACACCTGCTGCCATGAGCGCTGGAGTAATAATAAACCCTCCACCTGCACCTATGCAGCCTGTAATAAGTCCTGCAGCAAGCCCTATCGCGATAGACACAATAAATATACCAGTGGAGTAAAAGGCAGGGGCATAGGCAGTCTTGCCTCCCAACATCTCCCCAGCCTCAATAAAGGATACTGCAAATATGGGCAGCGCCAATATGAGCAATATGAGGAGTTTTTTTCTGTTTCTAATAATGTTCATGGAGACCTCATAGTCCCATTTGGCATGTGCCACTGAGGCAGACATCATGAATTCATAGACCCTTCTTGGAAGACTCATTTCTCACTACCCCCTCTGTGCTATTTTGTTATTTATACAGAATTATAAAACGGTCTGCTTAAGGCAAGAGACTTCTATGCAGAGTATTATTATAATGACATGACTTTTTGTCAAGCAGTGCCTTTTAGAATTGCACCATAAGGGCAAGTTATTTCTTTAGCCTCATAATCTTGTCCTGTACGCGTTCTTTTAGTCCCTCCTCCTTTTCATGCTGCAAGAGAGACTTTTCCCAGTTAGAGAGGGCATCTTCGTGTTTGCCAAGGGCATTATAGACATCTCCTAAGTGCTCATAGATTACTGGGTCATCTTTTACATACTCCAATGCCCTTTTAAGCTCCTTTAGTGCGTCCTCATACCTGCCAAGCTTGAAATAGACCCACCCTAAGCTGTCGATTATGTATCCGCTGGTTGGTTTCAGTTCGAGGGCCCTCTTTATTAACTCCAGTGCCTCTTGCAGGTTTATTCCCTTGTCTGCAAAGCTGTATCCTAAGTAATTAAGGGCATCGGCGTGTTTTGGATTGAGGGAGATGGTTTTTCTGAGGCTCTCCACCATTTCGTCAAATCTCTTAGTCTTCTCATAAAGCACAGCCAAGCTAAAGTGAAGCTCTTCATCGTCAGGAAACTCCCTGAGGGCACCCTTTAACAACCCCTCAGCCTTTTCATACTCCTTGAGGTTTATATACTCATTGGCGAGATAGGAATATATCTCAGGTTTGTCCTTGATGAAGGTTAGCATCTCCTCATAGAGTTTTACTGCATCGGTCTTGCGTTCCTGCTTAGAGTATATAAAGGCTAAACTCATAAAGGCATTTATATTCTTCGGCTCTGCAGTGATGATTTTGCGTAGTTCTTCTTCTGCCTCGGCATATCTCTTTAAATCTGCCAGGGCAATGGCAAGATAGTACCGAGAGGAGGTATCCTCGGGTCTTGCCTGCACAATAATCCTGAATTGAGCCACGGCGTCGTCATATCTTTTTTGTTGTAGGTACAGGGCGCCGAGCTTTTTATGGATATCAAGATTTTTGGGTAGTTCACTGGATAGTAACTCCAATTCCTTGATAGCCTTGTCATAGGATTTATCGGACACATAGAGGCTTGCAAGCCTTTCTTTTACGAGCAGGTTATGGGGATTTATCTGTAGCACCCTGCGGTAATACTCCTCTGCCTTTTTATTATCACCTCGAACCTCATTAATAATGCCCAGATTAAAGAGCGCTGAATCAAAATCAGGATTTAGGGTAATTATCTTCTCAAACTCTGCCTCTGCCTTCTGATATTCCTTTGCCTCGAAATATATAGAACCTTTGTAGTAAAGGGCCATTGCATTGTCAGGTTCCTCCTTGAGAATACTATCAAAGATATCTAAGGCTGACTGTGTGTTGCCCTTTGAGGCATAAAGTACCCCAAGGTAAAGTTGAGCCTCCCTGTTGCGGGGTTCTATCTCAACAATCTTTTTATAAATCCCAATAGCCTTATCCACATCCTTTTGGGCATTGTAGAGTTCGCCGAGGAGTTTGAGGGCGGGCACATAATTTGGGTCCTTCAGCACCGCAGCCTCCATCAAATGGAGAGCCTCTTCAAGTCTGCCAAGTTTCAGCAGCATGGCTGCTACCCTTACCTTTAAATAGGTAGATTCTGCATCGGCTAAGCCTGCCTCTTTGTAGTGCTTAAGCGCATTCTCCCAATCTCCAGCAAGCTCTGACTCATAACCAATCAAAAAATTGAGCATAGCCTCTGAGGATTTGTTGTCCCTTACTGATGCATTAGACTCTCTTAAAGGACTGCTTAGGGGATCCTTCCCATAGGCAGAGTTAGGTAATGCATACATTAGAGAGATACCAAGAATAATGAGATTGATTGCTCTAAAAATCATGACAGTCAATTATTGCATAACAGCGGGTGTATTTGAAAGGACTGGTTGCTCAATAGACTCAACAGGGGATTATTATTGGGAATTTAGGGGCAATCAACTTTTTATTGGTGAACAGGCTATAATAAAAACCATCCTTTGGATCCCTAAACAGATTACTACATCTAAGGAGCGTAATACTTATGGATAATAACGAAGAAATACAGGTAGAAATAAAGGGGGCAAATGAATCAGACCCGACTAACCCTGCTGAATCCTCTTCTGGGTCTGTTGCTGCTCTGCAGAAGAAGAGACGGCGCAGGAGATGGCCCGTCAGGAAGCATAAAAACAATGCAGAAAAAACAGTCAGCTCAGCAGAGGAAGATCTCCAAAAGATTGAGCCACAAACAGCAACCTCCCTTCCTGCGCAGAGCAGGTCCGATGAAACCCTGCAGACCCAGAGGCATGAGCCAGAGCAACCGCGATCATATAATTCAAAAAAGAAAAAAAGACGATATAACAAGGGACATCAGGCTGAAACGGAAGCTGCTTCTAAGGGCTTGGAGACAACGGTCAAGGATACCACAAAGAGGATACTGATAAATGCATCCTATCCCTTGCAGCACAGGGTAGCCATAGTGGAAGGCAGCAGACTTATGGATTTCTATGTAGAATCCTCTGCAAAACAGCAGGTAAAGGGCAACATTTATAAAGGTGTTGTGTCCTCTATACTTCCTTCCCTGCAGGCTGCCTTTGTGGACTTCGGACATAAGAAAAACGGCTTTCTACAGCTTCGGGAGATCATGCCCGAACTGTATCTGGACAAACAGGAAGGCAAGAGAAACATTCAAAGGGCAGTTTCAAAGGGACAAGAGATACTCGTGCAGGTGGAAAAGGATGAGCACGATACAAAGGGGGCAAGCCTTACCACTTATATATCTCTGCCGGGCAGATACATTGTGATGATGCCTGGACAGCAGAGGATAGGTATATCCAGAAAGATAGAGAGCAGAAAGGACAGGGACCATCTCCGTGAGATATTCAATTCTTTGAAACTGCCCAAAAACATGGGTTTTATCCTAAGAACTGCATGCAGTGACAGCCTTGAGCAGGAGCTCAATCGGGACCTTAAATACCTGACCAGGCTCTGGCAGTCCATAAAAACAAATGCGGAAAAGTCTAAAGCCCCTGCCCTAATATATAAGGAACAGGACATTGCCATGAGGACGGTGAGAGACTATCTGACTACTGATGTGTCAGAGATACTGATTGACCATAAAGAGACCTACAACGCCACAAGGTCATATCTCAAAAAGATAATTCCAGGCAGGACATTTAATGTAATTCACTACAAGGAGAAGAAATCGCTTTTTTCTCTTTACAACATAGAATCTCAGATATCAGGGCTTAATGAACCCTATGTGCATCTTCCTTCAAGGGGATATTTAGTCTTTGGCAAGACAGAGGCGCTTACTGCGATAGATGTAAATTCTGGCAGAGGCAAGAAGGAAGACACTATCGAGGCTACTGTATTGAACACAAATCTTGAGGCTGTAGATGAAATAGCAAGACAGATAAGACTCAGGGATATAGGCGGCTTGATCGTAATAGACTTCATAGACATGCAGTCTGGCAAAAACAGGAAACTCATCGAGCAAAGAATGACCGATGTCTTAGCCTCTGATAAGGCTAACACAGAGATTGCGCCTCTTTCTAAGTTTTGCATAATGGAGATGACACGAGAGAGAATTAGACCATCCTATGCCGAAACCACTTCTATTGAATGCCCCCTTTGTAGTGGCAGAGGCATTGTTAGGTCTAATAGCACCACAGCGCTTGCAGCGCTTAGGGAGCTGCAGAATCTTGCAGCAGAAGGCAAGACAGATACCCTCACATGCCGCATATCCCTTGAAGGTGGCAATATACTACTAAATGACATGAGGGCAGATATTGCACAAATCGAAAAGGATTGCGGGGTCAGATTGAATATAATCTGTGATCCCTCGCTCCCACAGGGACAATACGCAATAGAGACAGGGTAAGAGTGTGTCTTCTATGGCGCCCTTTAGGCTTACATATACTGTTTCATGTGTTCTTTAATAAACTGCTCTGCAAACATATCGGCAATGGCGTCATTGTATAGGGTCATATCGAGCTGCTTTGTATAGGCCGTCAACTTTCCCATAATTTCAAGGCGATCTTCAATATAGGGTCCTTTGAAGTCTGTAATCAGGGCGTTTATCACATCGTTAGTTACAACTACATTAAAGTCCATTTTTCTGAGGATCCTTGCTATCATACCAACTCGTCTTAATCTCCTGTCGATAGCGGCGCCACCGCCCTTGAAGAAAAATCGTATGTAGTTGTCATTGATGTTATCCCCCACAAAGGACTCTACCAAAGAGAAGTGGTAGCCCAAGCGGATACTGAAATTTAAGTAGTTTCCAGATACAATGGCAAAGCTCTTTTTTGCCGCCTCTGTTAATTGTTCCTCTGAGATAGTGGCAGTCCTTGCAATCATTCCTAAAAATCCCTTTGCATCTGTCCTTGGAGGATCTGGCCAACGCATCTTGAGCATTCCTGAGAGCATTGCCTTAAAGGGCACAGAAAGCACCTCCTCAGGGTTGACCTTGAGGTTTGTATTTGCAATACCTCCGCCTAAATCGAGTATCAGTATCTCTGTAGGGAGTGAAGCCTTCAAGGATGCTGTCCCTGTATCCTCATGTTCATAGTTTAGCCCTGTTTCAAACATTGTCCTCATGGACATCTCATGGGCAAACCTCGTGATGTCGTGGTAGGTATTGCATGAAGAAGGCTTGAAGTTATCTGCCTCAGGGTCAGTAAGATTTAAGGGTGAAATCCATCGCAGTATGTCCTGAAGCGTTTTAAAGATCCGTGTCTTTTTTAGGGTAGTATCTTGCTCCTTCTCTGATGCCTCAATCAGCTCTACTACCCTGCCGGCATAGACATTACAGTTGATGGCGTCAACGGTTATCTCATCTCCACGCCCTATGAGTTTTGTCGCCTTTTCTGTATCAACAATAGTGGGGATGTTGTATTCCCTTGCTATTGATGCCATATGACCTGTAGCTCCACCTATGTCAGTGACAATTGCAGAAACCTTTTTCATAAGTACCGCAAACTTTGTGGAGGTGTGCCTTGCGACAAGCACAGCCCCCTCTGGGAAGTCATCTATTTGGTCATCGCCTGTTAGGACATAAGCCTTGCCGTATCCTACACCCTTGCTGGCAATAACTCCCCTGTCTATTAACAAATTGTAGCCTTCAATGATCTTCGGCAAAGGCTTTATTTCAGAGGCATAGTAATTAAGCTTGAGTGGTCTTGTTTGCAGTAAAAACAGGTTATCTCTGTAGTCTATCGCCCACTCTATGTCCTGTGGAGTCTTATAATAGTCCTCAAGCTTACAGGCCTCATTGACCAGTCTTTCAATATCTTGCTCTGTTAAACAGGGCTTATCTGCCAAGTGTTCCGGGACATCTATCTCTAAGATGTCATCGTTAATGGAACTGACAAGCATGGTTCTTTGATTGCCAATACGACTCTCTACAACCCTTGATTGAGCCCTGCTGTATGTGTATGATTGTATTTCATGGGTGCCATCAACTACTGCCTTTCCAAGTCCATGGGCTGCATTGATCAACAGTACATCCTTGTCGGGATTGTTTGGATCTCTACTGTATATAACCCCTCCACATTTAGCATTAATCATTTCAAGCACTCCCACAGACATAACCATATCAGAAGGCGTAAAGTCCTTTGTCTTGTGGTAAAAAACTGCGTTGGGGGTAAAAAGGCTTGCAATCACCTCTTTGTATTTTTGAATAACATGATAGGGGCTAACATTAAGAAAGGTTGCGTACTGTCCCGCAAAGGAGAAATCACCATCCTCAAAAACAGCACTGCTTCTCACGGCAAACTTCATCTTTGTCTGGTGGATATTAGTAGATGGCTCTTTACCTGCCGATTCTCTGGCTTCTACCTTCGAGGTGATTTCTACAATTGCCTCTGATATGGCTTTGCCTATATCTATGGGCACATCTGCAGACATAATAATATCCCTTATGGCCTCACTACCTCTCCTTAACTCATCAAGTCTATCAATGGGGAGCATTTGTAGCATCTCTATTAATCTTTCGCCTATTTTATTGTGTTCAATAAATTTTTTAAAGGCGTAAGTTGTTACAACAAACCCCTCTGGCACAGGACACCCAATAACAGACTTTATCTCTCCAAGGTGAGACATCTTGCCTCCAGCAACTAATAAAGAGGATCCTGAAAGCCCCTCAATGGGTTTTGTATAGGGGCTTACTGGTATGACCAATTCTCCAAAGAGTATTTTATTTATCTCCCCCTCAATGAGCTTGTGCCTTTGAAATAACTCGTTGTAAGCATTGCCAGAGAGTGCATTGATGTTTTCTATTATCCTAAGGATACTCTCAGAGAGCCTTTGAGCGCTTGTCAGTAGATAGGTCTTGTCAAACAGATACTCCCCTGACAACTTATCTTCTAAATCAGCAATCAACTCAAGGGCTGTGTTATTGGCAGATAGAAGCTCCCTAAAGTGGTTATACTTTACAGTCAGCTCTCCATGGGGTAGTCTTTTGACCTGCCCCGATTCTGACTTCTTTAAACGTTTAAGAAACTCAAACATAGCCTATTTTATATCACCTTTTGGTGCCTTTTGTCTATGCACCTGTTACAAAAGGAAACAAAAAACACTTGACATTAATTTAAGATTGGAATAAAATTATAAACAATTAAGGCATTACATAATATTATAATATTATAATTTTATAAATATATGTTCTTGATGTCCTTATAGTGAGAGGATAGGAAATTAAATTTTTTAGATAACAACCTTATTGGGAGGGCAAAAAACATATAAAAGGAGGAACGATGTCAAAGGACAAAAAGGTCAAGGAAGTGATGTATGATGTATTTGGGTATCCCCATATACCCTATTGGTTTACAGTAAAGAATGCAATGGACATTATCAAGAAGTCCTTTCTTGAGAACGACAGTTGTGTAAGACCAATGGCAGTGTTAGTCTTTGAC
>CALEDV010000007.1 GCA_937949555.1 uncultured bacterium
AAAGGGAGACAAAAGTCTAAGCCCTTATCCACTAAGGCTTATCTGCTCTTTGGACATCCATAGATAAAAGGCATGGATACTGTAGCCTCAATGGCCTTGACATGATTCTTTATGCCGTCAATTCGAACATCGGGGCAGCAGCAGGGAATAGGGAATTTGTCTCAAAAAATGTTATTCCTTTGAATTTTTTCAATAATCAAGAATTGACCCCCCATTCCCACTGCCTCAAGATTATCTAAAAAGGGCCTTGGCCTTAGGTTACCCTTGGGTGAATGCCTTCGCATTGTCTTTAGGGTGTAAGAGGTCTTACAAATTAGGTGTCGCAATAAAGCCTTTTCGGCATACCCCCCCTTTTTTTCTATCGGCAATCTTGGGCCATTGCAATTCCTTTAAAATAATGGCATCATTGATGTTACATGTCTCTCCCTTTTGTCTTATATGTAGTAAACTTATACAATCAAAGGGTGCTTTTGGAAAGAGTAAATATGCGCTATGTAATGGCCTTGTTTTTAATCTTTACAATTTTATCGCCCCTATCATCGGGATTCGCTGAGCAGCTTATAATAAGTGGTTGTTCTGTAAGCTACATCGGTTATCTGCGAGACCTTGCCAACGAATATGAAAGACTGACCGGGGTAAAGGTATTTGTCAGGGGGGGCGGAAGTATAGCAGGTCTTGAGAATCTCAGGGAGCAGAGCTCTGATATGGCAGCCACATGCAGGGAACCTATGGGAGATGAGAACCTTTATGCAGAGTTTATTCAGGTGGCATGGGATGCCCTTGTATTTATTGTCCATAAATCCAACGACCTTGAAAACATAACCCTCGACAATGCAAGGGATATCTTTCTTGGGAGGATTACCAACTACAGACAACTTGGTGGCAGTGATAAGGTGATAAGGCTCTTTATAGGCCGATCTGCCAGGGGCCATCAGGGAGTGGAGGTATCTTTGAGCCAGATGCTTTTAAAGGGCAAGAGTCCTGTAGTGGGCAGTAACGCAAAGGTTGTACCAAGTGGGGGCATAGTAGAGCAGATGATTGAAAGGACCCTTGAGGGTTTTGCTGCCAGTGGTTTTACCTCTGCCAGGAAAAGGGATGTCAAGATATTGAAGGTAAACGGGGTGTATCCCTCAAAGGAAAACATAATCAAAAATAGGTATCCCCTTAAAAGACCGTTGTATCTTGTAGTGCCTAAGAACCCGCCCAGTAAGGTCAAACGCCTTGTTGATTTTGTCATGTCAGAACAGGGGCAGCGTTTTATTAGTTCCCTTGGGGCAATATCGCTATTGGATATTAGATGATGTTCTCCTTTAAGACCCGTATACTCTTGCTTGTAACTGCTGTCATTGTCATCTTGAGCGGAATTAGCATCTTTCTATTAATCATTGACCAAAATACTCATCTTGAAGACAGTTTCATCGCAAGGGGAGAGACCCTTGTCACATTGCTAAGCAAGATAGCCTCTGAGGGGCTTGCCGTTGAAAAGATAGACCTCATTAACAAGGCATCCTATATAATCCATACCGAAGATGTGACAACCATAATGGTATATACAGACCTCTGGGACATCTTTGAGTCTTATCCTGCTGGCAAATACAATAAACCAGGAGATCTTGCCTTAGCCCAGAGGCACTTTGATCAATCAGAGGCCCCTTTCTACACAAAAGGCCAGGACATCTACCGTTTTTGGGCTAAGGTGCTATACCAGCCCTACAATGATGTGAAGGCCCTTACTGTAGGTTATGTATCTATAGAAATCTCATCAGAACGGCTTAGAAAGACAATAAACAAGAACATCCTCTACAATACCCTTGCCGGGGTGTTTATTGTGTTCACTGCCCTTTTTTCCCTTAACCTCCTTATAAACTCCCTTGTTTTAAAGCCACTGGCAGACCTTCATAGATCTGTCAGGGCCTTAAAGATGGGAGAGTTTCCAGAATCCATGCCACAACAAAGCACTGATGAGATAGGTATGCTTTCAAGGGAGTTTTATGAAATGTCTGTCGCCTTAAAAGATAGGGAGGAGGCCTTGAGAGAGAAGACCGCCTATCTTGACAGCATATTTAAATCCTCTCATTTTGCCTTGGTCGCAATGGATAAGGATCTGCGCACAAAGTATTTCAACACAATGGCAGAAAAGGTCTTTGACTATAAGGCTAATGATATATTAGGCAAAGGACTATTGGAAATCGATCAAGATTACATCTCCCTTGAGAGATTGCAGCACGCCATTAAGGCAGTAAAGAGCAAGGGGATATACAAATTTGAGACCTCCTTCAAAAAGGGATACAAAACAATTACATTAGACGCCTGTATCTTTGGCATAAAGGATAAGGATGATAATCTTTTAGGCTTTGTCTTCACAGGCATTGACATAACCCAAAAAAAGAAGACAGAGACATGGCTTACAACCCAATACACAATCATGAGGATTTTGGTAGAGTCACTCAGCCTCAAAGAGGTAATCATAAGGGTCTTGGGTACTGTTTGCTTCAATATGGGCTGGCAGTATGGAGAGATGTGGATAGTCGATAAAGATTCTGAGCGTCTGAGGTTCGTAGAGAAATGGTCTGAGTCTGAAGGTTATCTTAACACCTTTAAGTCCTTAAGCAAGGATATAACCTTTGCAAGGGGAGAGGGGTTGCCTGGGAGGGTATGGGAGAGTGGCAAGCCTGAGTTTATCCATAATCTGGCAGGAGATAGTAACTTCATGAGGAAGGAGGCCGCCGAGGCAGCCTGTCTGAATTGTGGCTTTGCCTTTCCAATCAAGAGCGACAAGAACTTTTTAGGTGTAATGTCCTTTTTTAGTAAGGACATCTACGAGCTGACAGATGATACAAAAGAGATGTTTGAGTTTTTGGGTAATCAGATAGGCAACCATATGGAACGGATGGAGGCAGAGAAGAGGCTCAAGGAGTATTCAGAGGAACTCCAAAGAAGCAACAAAGAGCTTGAGCAGTTTGCCTATGTGACCTCTCATGACCTTCAGCAGCCCCTTAGGGTCATAACAGGCTTTGTGCAACTGCTTGAAAGGAGATACAAGGACAAACTTGACCATGAGGCCTCGGAGTTTATCGACTTCATTGTTCAAGGCACAGAGAGGATGCAGTTGCTGATCAACGACCTGCTTGCATACTCGAGGGTCACAACAAGGCAGAAGCCTTTAAAGCCCGTTGATATGAACCAAGCTGTAAAGACCGCCACGATGAACCTCATGAGGACTATTGAAGAGTCTGGGGCCACTATCATATACGATAAGTTGCCAGTAGTCAATGCCGATGAGACCCAGATGATACAACTCTTTCAGAATCTCTTAGACAATGCCATCAAATATAGGGGCGATGAGATACCCCATATCGAGATATCAGCAAAACAGGCCGATGGCGGATGGCTCTTTTCTGTATCTGACAATGGGATAGGCTTCGATACAGAGCAGGCTGGACGGATCTTCGAGGTCTTTCAGCGCCTGCACACAGACAGCAAATACAAGGGCACGGGCATAGGCCTTGCGATCTGCAAAAAGATTGTGGAAAGGCACGGCGGGAGGATCTGGGCTGAGTCTCAGGTTGGTAAGGGGTCGGTGTTTTATTTTACTATGTCAAGGTAAATTTATCTGGAGAATAACTTATGATTACGAAGACAGGCCTTATAGTGTTGGTAATTATGCTCTTTTTGCCCCTAAGGGGTCATACTGAGGTGATGAAGATCATAGTCGCAACAGCAGGACCTGGTAATGTCTCACACCTCCCGGTGGACCTGATAAAAAAGATAGGCGCAGACAAGGCCGAAGGGGTAGACCTTCAGGTGCGATACTTCGGAGGGGGGCCTCTGGCAGTAAAAGATATGTTGATTAAAAACAGCGATTTTGTTGTGATGGGAATGCCTGCCCTTGCAACCTTTCGACTCAAGGGCGAAGAGGTCGTATCCATAGCAACGGTCAATCGTGTGCCTACCTTTGTCCTGATGGTCCGCTCTGACCTAAAATACAGGGTTCGTAGAATTGCAGACCTAAAAGGTCTAACCATAGGGGTGAACACATCATTAAAGGCAGAGGGCAAATCTACATCACAGCAGGTAGCTGAATTTTTGCTTAAAGGGGCTGGTATAGATGTTAAGAAGGTCAATTTTGTCCCAGCAGGGCAGAGTTTTGAGGAACAGTATGCAGTCTTGTCCTCTAAGACCGTTGATGCCTTAATGGGTGATGAGCCCTTTGCAGGCCAATTGAAGGCCACAGGGAAGGTCTTCTTTTTGGCAGACCTACATAAGCTGGAGGTTACTCGCAGGCTCTTTGGAGGGCTCTTCATGAATGCCCAACTTGCCACAAGGGCCGATGTGCTAAAAGAAGGGCCTCAGAAGGCCCAAAAGATGGTATCCATCTTAAGAAACACCCTTCAGTGGATACACTCTAAGTCGGCCTCTGAGATAGTTGAGGCCTTGGAGGTCTCAGATCCCAAACAAAAGGCCCATCTAAAGGCCTTTTTAGAGGACAATAAGCAGATTTACAGTCCCGATGGCAGGATCACCGATGAGCAGCTTAAGACTGCCGAGCGATTCTTCCATGGTGTCTTTCACGATGACCAAAGGGCACGGGCACTTAGATTTGAAAGCTTTATTGATACACATTATGCAGGTTATACCGAGCGATAAGGACTTGTGAATATGCATAAAGATAAAGGCCTCACCTGTAAGGTATACACCCATCTAACCTATGCCCTGTTGATAGCAGGCTTCATATGTGTCTTAATTGGTATCTCTCTTTGGGTCTACAGTAATAATAAGCTGTCAACAATTCAGTCAGAGGTCACCAGTAAACAAATAAAACGATTGCTAATACAGATCCAACATCAGTGGCAGACCCATGCCGACTCTGTGGCCTCAAACATCAAGTTTATGCGACTCTTAGAGGGCGCTGATAGGTGGGTGAGGCTTCGGTCCTACATAGTCTCTCAGGGTGAAGGGCTTGGTTTTGATGCCCTTGAGGTCTATGATATGAAAAACCGTAGGGTCTTTAGTGCCAGCTTCCAAAGGGACTGGTCCAACAGTGATTTTAAGATAGAGGATGCTAAGGATTGGCTTTTTATTGAGAGAGACAATAATCTATACCGTGTCTTTGATGTGCCTGTGTGGTTTGGGAAGGACGGCACAGGCCACATGCTCTTGTATAAGCGCATTGACAACGGCCTTTTATCAATGCTTGCCCAGGCCTCGATGCGCCTGTTTCTTGTCAACAAAAAGGGCATTACAATGGCCTCTTCAGAGGGTATTGCCATGCTTGGCAAGAGGCCCCCACATGAAAAAGGGCTTTTCCCTCAGTTACTGAGGCCTGAACTTTATGTACATATAGACATTGGCTCAGGCATAGGTGCCTCTATACTTGCAATTGCACCGCTGCAGGGCCTACAGAACATGACCTTTTATATATTGATTGCCCTTTCTTTTTTGCTCATACTGCTCCTTGCCCTGTGGTTTTCTCTGGGACGCTGGTTGACCTCACTGATAAAACGGCTGACCTCCCTTGCAGAGGCAACGCGCAGGTTTGAAGATACCCATGTAGTTGATGAGGCCATCAGGAATAAACTTAAGACTGCAAACAGAGAGGCCGATGAGATCACACAGCTTCAGTCCGCCCTTTTAGACCTTATGAATACATCTATGTTAAGAGACAAAGAGCGCAGTGAGTATGAAAAGAACCTCCATGACACCATCACTGCCCTTGAGCGTACCAACAGGGAACTAACCCAATTTGCCTATATCGCCTCCCATGACCTACAGGAGCCCCTAAGGACTATTGCTGGCTTCTCACAACTGCTTGAAAAGAGATACAAAGACAGCCTCGGTAGTGAGGGGAAGGAATTCATTGATTATATCACCGATGGGGTTATCCGTATGCAGATGATGATCAATGACCTCCTTGCCTATTCAAGGCTAAATAGCAAAGATAAGGTTATTGAATCAGTAGACTGTAATGAGGTCATGCAAAGGGCAATCTCTAACCTTAACTCAGCAATAACAGAAAAGGGTGCAAAGGTGACCCACGATAGGCTGCCTGTTGTTAAAGGGGATAAAGTACAGATATTACAGTTGTTTCAGCATCTTATCAATAATGGCATTAAATACAACGACAAGCAGACCCCAAAGGTGCATGTAACGGCCTATGGGGCAGATGGACAGTGGTATTTTTCCTTTACTGACAATGGTATTGGTATTGAACCCCAGTATTACGAAAGGATATTCAATATATTCTACCGCCTTCATAGCAAGGACAAGTATCCTGGCACAGGTATAGGCCTTGCGCTTTGTAGACGGATCGTTGAGTCCCATGGCGGCAGCATTTGGGTTGACTCTCAGGTTGGTAAGGGGTCGGTGTTTTATTTTACAATACCCAAAAAATAGAGACAAAAGGGGGGAGTGGTAAATTGATAAATAATATTGGAAAACCCATTGAGATCTTGCTTGTGGAGGACAATCCCGCTGATGTGAGGCTGACGCAGGAGGTCTTTAAGGACTGTAAGATTAGCAACACCCTACATGTTGTCAAGGACGGTGTCGAGGCCATGGATTTCTTAAAAAGGCAGGGCAAATTCAAGGATAAGCCTGTGCCAGACCTTATCCTGCTTGACCTCAACCTACCCAAAAAAGACGGCAGGGAGGTATTGGCAGAACTTAAAGGTGATGCTGATCTAAAAAAGATACCTGTCATTGTCTTGACTACCTCTGAGGCAGAGCAAGATATATTGAGGTCTTACGACCTTGGTGCAAACTGTTACATAACAAAGCCTGTGGACCTCAATCAGTTTATAAACGTAGTGCATTGTATCGAAGACTTCTGGTTAACCATAGTAAAACTACCAACAAGGATTGGGTGATGCTTAAGCAGAATATAAACATACTCATTGTAGAGGACAATGCCCTTGACGCCAGACTTATCAAGGAATACCTGCTTGATAACAAGGGGGTGTACTACAATATATCCCATACTGAGAGCTTGACAGATGCCTTTAAGGTCCTTCAAAACAGCAATATTGACATAATCCTCCTTGACCTGAGCCTGCCTGACAGCGCCTGGCCTATTACACTGCATAGGATTGTTGATAGTAGTCCTCATATACCAGTAATTGTCCTTACTGGCTTTGATGATGAGGAACGGGCATTGAGCTCTATACAAAAGGGTGCACAGGACTACCTGATAAAAAACGACCTTACGCCAACGCTATTGACAAGGACAGTCCGTCATGCCATGGAGAGGCACCGACTCAAGATGCTCTTTGAAGAGGCATCGGCCAATGTGAAGGAGAGTGAGCACCGCCTTAGGAATATAATCAATACAAACCCTGATGGCATGGTGGTAGTAAATAACTCAGGTATAGTCCGATTTGTCAATCCGGCAATGGAGAAGCTCCTGGACACCAAGAAAGAGTCCCTTGTAGGAAGATCCTTTGATTATTGGTATTGTCTAAGGGAATCCACTGACTCCATGGATGGCGAGCTTAATATAGAACGGGATGGGAAGAGCCTTTACATAGAGGTAAGGACTTCTCCAATAAAATGGGCCGAAGAGGATGCCTGCCTGATAACCTTCAGGGACATTACTGCACGCAGATATGCCGAGAGGAGGATGAGGCTTGCAGCAAAGGTCATGGAGTCTACCCTTGACGGTATATTTATCACGGACAAGGACTTTTTGATTATTGAGATAAACAGGGCATTTACTGATATCACTGGTTTTGCTTACTCCGAGGTAAAAGGCAAGATGATGGATTCAATGGCAGCAGGTGATTATGAGGTCTCAAGATACAGGGAGATAATGGCCAATGTCAGAGAAACTGGATTTTATCAGGGTGAGGTCTGGAATAGACGAAAAAGCGGCGAGGTCTATGCCGCGTGGCTTACGATAAGCACTATAAAAGATGATGGTGGTAGGGCTGTAAACTATGCAGGTGTATTTACCGATATAACACAGCGTAAATTGGTAGAGGAACATCTAAAAAAGATGGCACACTACGATGTACTCACTGGCTTACCCAACAGGACACTCTTTAACGACAGGCTTGAGCATGCTATAGCTGAGTCTATAAGGGATCATGGTAAACTCGCCCTCCTATTTATCGATCTCGATAGGTTTAAGCCCATAAATGACACCCTTGGTCACGACATAGGTGACATAGTGCTTACAGAGATCGCCGACAGGATTAAGAGGTGCGTCAGGGGCAGTGATACAGTGGCAAGGCTTGGAGGCGATGAGTTTGCCGTTATACTTGAGGACCTGACCAATGAACATGATGCAGTGGCTGTGGCTGCAAAGATCCTTGAGGCCATAGGCAGGCCATTGTATCCACAAGGTCATGAATGCTCAGTAGGGGCAAGCATTGGGATAAGCATATATCCAGAGCACGGTTTAACTGCCCACGACCTATTAAAAAATGCCGACATAGCAATGTATGCAGTAAAAGAGTCTGGTAGAAATGGCTATAGAGTTTACCAGGGTTAAGGCAGAGGGTGTAGCCTATTTTAAGACACCAAGGAGCCTTGCAATGAGTTCTATGGCATTTTGATTGAGTATTATTATCGCCGAAAGAAGTATTATGGTTACTATCCTAAGGTCCTTTTTAAACTCGAGCCTTACGAGCTCAATCTCTTTTCTTACTACATCTATCTCTTTTCTTACGACATCAATCTCTTTTCTTACGACATCTATCTCTTTTTTGACCAGCTCTATGTCAGCCTTTGAGGCAAGTTCCTTTTTAAGCTCCTCGGTGAGGGATGACTTTTGCTCCTGCTTTGCCTCCTGAAGGGCCTTTTTAATGGAATCCTCAAGGACATTGACCACCACCGAGGCAGTCTCCTTGCCTAATTTCTCTTCAAAGGCATCATAGATCTTGATAGGTAAGGCATATGCCATTGTCTAAAACCTCCTAAAGACTTAAATTGTATCTTATCAGAACACCCTTAAAGAATCAATAAAGTCCCAAGATTGCCAATAGAAAACTGTAAGGAGTATGAGGGCATGCCTATACTGCCACAGGGTTTATTAAAAAAAGGGCCATAAGTCAGTCGGTCACCAAGGGGTGATTTAATTAACATTATTTGTAAAAGTCCAAAGGCCTTGTAAAAAGGCGTGGCAATAAGGCCTTTTCGGCATGCCCTCTTACTCCTATGGGCAATTTAAGGGTCTTTGGGCACCTTGCCACAGCTATAACCAAAGGATTATACTCTCATACCAAAAGGGCTTTTTATGTGGATTTGAAGGGAATATAATAAAAGATTCAAGTTATAGAGATGATAAGGTCATTGTCTAACTACACACCATTGTATTATCAGGCTAATTTCAAAGGCCCAACTACCTACATGCTATTGAGATGCACGGGAGATAGATAAATGCAGGGGAGTCCCAGCGGATTTGACAGTCTGTTGCATGAAGGGATAGCGCAGAGCTTATTCAATACCTTACTGCATACACAGAATTTTGGGATCGTTGTATTTGCTCAGAGGATCCTGTTTTGTAATGGATATGCTAAGCAGTTAAGCGGTTACTCCGATGATGATATTTACAACATGGGCATTATTGACTTTCTACATCCCGAGGACAGAGAGATTGTTGCAAACAATATAGAACGACGATTAAGGGGTGAGGTATTTAAGAGTCAAGCGGCTGTAAGGCTTCAAAGGAAAGACGGTTCTATAGCCTTTATAGAATACTATGCTGATACTTTGCTCATCAAAGACACCAATCTTGGCATTGCATTCTTTCAGGACATTACCCAAAGGAGATATACTGAAAAGGCCAAGGACATCTTAAAGATAGTTAACAGGACCACTACAGAAAGCATCTTAGAGGAAGAGATATACAATAACATATGCAGAGCCCTTGTTGAAAAGTTAGGGCTTGTCTTTGCTTGGGTAGGTATATATGATGGAAAAGACCAAAGTATCCTACCCCTGTATAAATATGGTGAAGATAGGGGACTCTTTGAGGCCCTTGACTATAATATTGGGCCTCAATACGAAATTACCTACACTGCACTCACAAGCAGACAGGTTGTTATAAACCCAGATACAAGAGGATATGCCGAGAAAAGCCCTATTGGCAAAGAACTTCTGAAGAGAAACTTCCTGTCTACCTGCACGATCCCACTCCTTAAATTTGGCGAGTTGGTCTCTTGCATCAAACTCTACTCTGAGATACCCGGGGTTTTTAATGAGACCCTTGGGGATATATTCAAGGAGATTCAACACGATGTGTCCTTTGCCCTTGAGAGGTGCGAGGACTTAAGGGAGGCCATGATCTTATCAGAGGCCCTCAGGAATTCTGACACCTGGGTCCTGTTTACAGACGAAAAGGGTGAGATCTTGTATGTCAATAATGCAGTGGAAAGGATAAGTGGGTATAGCAAAAAGGAGCTCCTTGGACAGAACCCCAGGATATTTAAATCGGACTTCAATCCGATAGAATTCTATAGGGAGATGTGGAACACCCTCCTCTCTGGTAAGATTTATAATGCGGTCATACCAAACAGGAAAAAAAGCGGTGAGATCTTTTATGCTGATCTGAAGATCATACCTGTAAAACTTCCCGGCAATGTTACCCGTTTTGTCGCTGTTGGAAAGGATGTAACCTCTGAGCTCGCCCTCTCTGCACGACTAAGGAGGATAGAAAACTTTGATTCACTAACAGGACTTCTCAATTTAAACAGTTTTATAACAGAGGTCTCGGTGAGGCTTAATAAGATTCAAGGGCTCGGATTGTTTATACTGATGGACCTATACTACTTCACTTATATAAATAAGATCTATGGGCTTGAGATCGGCGACAGGGTCTTACAGAGATTTGCACTTGAATTAAAGAAACGCTTTCCCAAAACAAACACCATAGCCAGATTGGCTGCTGACACCTTTGGGATATTCTTAGAAGTGGAGACCTCAAGGGATATCTACCATGTTTACTCTAGGGTATATGACTTAAACAACACCCTCTTTGACATCGAAGGCAATAGGATATCTATGAACATTAATGGGGCCATTGCAAGCTTCCCAAAGGATGGAAAGGACTTCAAGATGCTTTACGAGAGGGCTGATATAACCCTGCAGAGTGCAAAGAAAAGGGGGGCTCAGATCGTCCAGTTTTTCGATCAGGAGTTAGAGAAACAGACCGAGGATGTATGGACAATCATGAATTTAATCAAGAAGTCTTTAGATAACAATCACTTTACCTTTTTCTATCAACCCTATTTCCACAATGATGCATCAAAGATCGCTGGTTGTGAGGCCCTGGTTAGGATAATAGATGAGACTGGGAAACTTTACACCCCAAAGGTCTTCATAGACTATTTAGAGAAAAGTCACTATTTAGAGGAATTTGAACAATGGGCCATTGAAGAGGTCATTAAGATGATAAGACAATGGGGTATTAATGTATCATTGAACATCTCAGGCAAGACCTTTCAGAATCCAACCTTTAAGACAATCATAGCAGCCATACCAAAGGAGCTCATGAAAAGATTAACCATCGAGATTACAGAGAGGGTGTTCATGCACAATACAGATAGTGTCATCGAGAATCTTGCGAGCATTAAATCACTGCCGGTCCCACCAAAGATTGCCTTAGATGACTTTGGCACAGGTTATTCATCAATTATATCCCTCAGGGATCTACCCATAGATGTCATCAAAATAGACAGGATCTTTATAAAAGACATGATAGAAGACAAAAAAAACTATGCCCTTGTTAAATCAATTATAGATTTGGCAAATAGGCTTGATAAGATTACCCTTGCTGAAGGTGTTGAGACAGAAGAGCAGTTCAGACTCCTGAAAGATATGGGATGTAATCATTTTCAGGGTTTCTACTTTGCTAAGCCTCTCCCAGAAGAACAACTTATCAATCAAAGGTATTTGTTTTGTCCCTTAGACAAATAGGGGCGCCCTTGCAATTTCTGGGAAATCGCCTCTAACGGAAGTTACCCCCCCCTGTAGGTATCTTTCAGACAATTTCATTAGTCTTTTTCATTGTTTTGCTCCTTAACAAGTTTCAATCCTTGTTTTCTTGGAAGAAAATAAGCTCGGAAGTGCGGAAGGTCGGAAGTAGAAATCTTAAAGTGAACGATAAAAGCCCCAGAGGAGCCTCCCAACCTCTTCAAGCAATTTCTCAATCTCATAGGTAT
>CALEDV010000008.1 GCA_937949555.1 uncultured bacterium
ATGGCCCTATCACCGCATCTAATGTGTCATTGACTCCCTTAACTACATTGTAAAACTCCCCCTGATGCTTGCCCGCATCTGCCCTCGTCTCTAACCTGCCCTCTACCGCTGCCTTCGCTAACAGGTTCGCATCTGCTACCAGAGACTTCACTGAATCCACCATATGCCTCATCTCTGCCATCAACTGTCCGGTCTCGTCTTTTCTGCTGTCATCAATGGTCACATCCATGTCCCCTGCCGCTATCTTCTTTGCCGCAGTCATACATTCACCGATAGGCTTAGTAATGCTCTTTACTATCCAAAAGGCTATACCTATGGCAATTAATAAGGATATTACAGAGACAGCTATAATGATATTACGGGTGGAATGATAGACTTCCTCAGCCCGTTTACCCTCCTCTTGCATAAGCTTAGTCTGAAATTCAATAACTGCATTTAACCTATTAAAATACTCACCCTGAACTGTCCTTATCCTGCCAAGGAGCAACTCAACTGCCTCTTTGTTTTTGTTTTGAAGCGCCAGTGCCGCTGCCTCTCGCTGAAGGGGAATGAATTGATTCCTAACTTCTTCTAAGGCTGCTATGAGCTTTTTACCCTGCTCACTAAGCACAGTCTTTTTTAGCTTCTCCAGGTTATCAGCCACTATCTTGCGGGCATCTTCAATACGCCTTTCCTCAGCCTTTTTTTGCTCCATATTGTCAATGATGACCATGTTCCTCATTGCCCTTGCAATGATGTTAAGATTGTCAATCATCTCATTTGCAATAACAACCTTTGGAAACCTATCATTTACCATCTTATCAATTGTACCACCTATTTCAGCCAATCTGAGTAATGATAATGCTGAGATAATCAAAAGAGCTATTACTACCAACCCAAATCCTAATGCCAATCGCATCCCAATCTTCATGTTCTTAAACATACCTATCCTCCTTGCTGTAGTTGATAAACCTAAGAACCCATACAACCATTTTTATTGCTAACATTCCTCAATGATTCGCTTATCACCTCCTCTACTGCTTCTGTAATTGGATTATCATGTCCTGAATATACAATCTTTACCCTTGCCCTAATAAGACTCTGTAGAAAAATACAGTACCCTTTGCTGTATGATGAATCAGGATTTAGTATCCCCAAGGACGTATCTCCGCTAAACAGAACACCCTCATCCCTACAAGGCAGATAGAATCACTTGAATGAACCTAGCCATTTATTAGCTAAACTCTATTTAGTAATAGGCACTGTAGCTCCTATTAATTGAGTTTTAATGCTTAGCCAACTCCTCTCGCTCAAAGGAGTGTACAAGGTGTGGCACATCTAAAATAAGCGCTACAGTCCCATCACCCATTATAGTAGCACCCGATATACCCTCAATCTGTTTGAATATCTTGCTCAGAGACTTGATAACTGCCTGCACCTCTCCAAAGAGCTCATCCACAATGAGTCCAGTCTTGTGGCCCCCGTATTGGACAATTACGATATTCTCAAACTTCAGGTCCAAAGGTCGTTCATTGAAGAAATCCCTCATCCTGATAAAGGGCAGCACCTCACCACGCATATTTATATAATTCTTCGTCAATGCCTCCGCCCTTGCGGCCTCACCGAGTTCAACGCACTCCACTATCATGTCGAGGGGTATAACATACCTCGAATCTCCTACCCCTACCATAAACCCATCAATGATTGCCAGGGTAAGGGGCAGCCTTATTTGCACCGTTGTGCCCATGCCCTCTTTGCTCTTCATGTCAACGGTACCCCGAAGGGCCTCGATGTTCTTTCTAACCACATCCATCCCCACGCCCCTGCCAGAAAACTTGGTAACCTTCTCTGCTGTAGAAAAGCCAGGCTCAAAGACAAGTCGAAATATCTCACTGTCTGACAGGTTTGCACCCTGTTGAACCAATCCCCTTTCAATGGCCTTCTGAAGTATCTTCTCTTTGGCAAGTCCCTTTCCGTCATCGACAACCTCTATGACAATACTGCCTGCATCATGATAGGCATTGAGTGTGATCGTCCCTCGTCTTGGCTTGCCCTTTGCCTCTCTGACATCAGGCATCTCTATGCCGTGGTCTGCCGCATTACGGACAAGGTGCATGAGCGGGTCGCCGATTTTCTCTATAACGGTCTTATCTAACTCTGTGTCACCTCCATTTATCACTAAATCAATCTCCTTACCAAAGTCCTTGCTTATGTCACGGACGATCCTATTGAACTTGTTAAAGGTCTCTGCAATAGGCACCATCCTTATGGTCATTGCATTGTCCCTTATGTCTTCCACCAGCCTTGACATTACTGACACCGATTCAGAAAGCTCAGGGTCCTTCACCCTGTTTGAGTGCTGCGCCACATTTGCATAGGCAATCACAAGCTCTCCAACAGTATTGATAAGTTGATCAAGCTTATCGGCATCTATCTTTAGCATCTTTGATTCCTGAGTCTTTACCTCTACGGCCTTCTTCTGCTTCTCAACAGCCGCATTTATTACCTCAGGATGCACCATCTTCTCCCTTACCAATATCTCCCCAATACAGGCCTTTGATTTGTCTCCATCCTGTTGTGAAGCCATCTCAGATTGCTGCTGTAACCTAAGCGCCTCTTCTAACTCAGCCTCTGTAAGTGCCCCACCTTTTACAAGCAACTCACCGATCCTCAAAGGGTCCTCGGGCAACATCTGCACCAGTTTGATGTACTCCTCTATCTTGCTGTGAGGAGGCAGGATGTGCACGGTGCAGTCTTCACGGACAAACTCAAATACGTCTTCTATATCCTTCTTTGTGAAATCACTCCTAAAGTCGATCTCAAAACCGAGGTAACAGGACTCAGGGTCAAGCTCATGCAGGGGTGGCACCTGGTCGTATAGGGTTATCAAAGAGACAATCTCGCCCATCCTTGTAAGGTAGTTGATAAAGGAAGAGGGGTCCATACCGCTCCTCAGGACATCCCTTCCAAAACGGAGGGATATATGCCATAGGTCCGACTCAACGCCTGATACCTCTTGTATCACCTCTTGGGGTGACTTACCCTCCTCAGTAGGGGCAGGTGCCTCTTGAACCAATAGATATCTATCGAGGGCCTCAAAGAGCATGTCTTCATAGTCCATTGAAGAGGGGCCAGACTCAGCCCGCTCTGGCAGTTCGATGAGGAGCGCTATATGGTCACGACATTTAAGGAGTATCTCAATAAGGTCACTGTCTATCTTGACCTCACCCTGCCTGACCTTCTCAAGGACGCTCTCTACCTTATGGGTAAACCTCTCTACTTTATCAAGTCCAATAATCCCCGCCGAACCCTTTATAGTATGGGCAGCCCTGAATAGGGCATTTATGGTGGCATCATCCTCTGTGTTGTCCTCGAGGGTCAGAAGGGCATTCTCCATCTCCTGCAGAAGATCAGCGCTTTCTACAATAAAGGTCTTACGGGCAAGCTCCATGTCAAGGTCCATCAATCCATCTCCCTTTGAGTCTCATTTAAATAGGCTTATTATCTACAAACTCTTCCTTCATCCTAAAGATATCGAGGAATCCTGATACCGCATCACTCATTGCCTTTACAAGAAACTCAATACCCTTAGCCTGACATTCCTTCTTCAGGGCAACGAGTATCTGAAATCCAGAGGTGTCAAACTCGGTGACCTTTGAGAGATCAAGCTCGAATATGGCAGCATCGGTTACATTTATGAGGGAAGAGGCAATCTGCTGGGCGTTGAATATGGTCATCTCGCCCTCTATACTTATAGATGCCCTGTTGCCTGTCCTTTGAACTGTCACCATTTCCATTAAGGCAACACCAGTTTTTCAATAGCCGCAAGCATCTGCTCAGGCTTAAAGGGCTTCACAACCCATGCCTTGGCGCCTGCTGCCCTACCCTCCTGCTTCCTTGCCTCCTGAGACTCAGTGGTAAGCATGATAACAGGTGTGAACTTGTAGGCAGCCTTTGTCTTTAGTTCTTTTAAAAAGGTTATGCCATCCATGTTGGGCATATTGACATCGCAGATTATGAGGTTTACCTTCTGCCCTGTGAGCTTATTAAGGGCATCTTTGCCATCAGAGGCCTCAAGGACATCATAACCAGCCTTTTTTAGAGTAACTGCCACCACTTGGCGCAAAGTCGCCGAGTCGTCAATTATCATTATTGTCTTTGCCATAATATCCCCTTTTAAAAAAGTTAAAAGAATTCAATATCATCGGTTTGCTTCTTCTGTGTCTCCTGCTTACCTGTCTTGCCGACCTTTTGCACCACAGAGTCATGTATATCCCTCTGTTTCTGCATTACATAGGTTTTCTTGATGCCATTTACATCAAAATCAGGGACGATACAGACCGATGGACACTCCTTGGTCTTATCGATACAATCCCCAAGCCTCGTGACATATTCATTGATACCCTCAAGACAACGTTGCACCTGCTCGATCTGCTGTCTGGTAATGTCTTGAAACTGTATATTTGCAAGCATGTTGAGTATCTTTGTAGAGACCTCGTTGGCGCTCTCTCCAACCTGCTCAAAGACCTGCCTATTGAGATGGTCAAGGAGCCTGTAGCTATCGGCAAGGGCCGTGAGCTGCATCTCAAGGGTGCGTAGAATCGTCTCTTCCTCCTTATGGCTATGCTCGCTTAACTTTTCAGCAAACTGTTGTTCTATGTTCTTTGCCATCTGGATGATTGCATTGCCGATCTGGGTGGCGGAGTGTTCTGACTGCATAGACAGCTTTCTTACCTCATCTGCAACCACTGCAAATCCCCTACCCTGCTCCCCTGCCCTTGCTGCCTCAATTGCGGCATTGAGGGCAAGGAGGTTTGTCTGATCAGCTACGTCCTTGACCAACTGAACAAGCTTTGTAAGTGAATCTGCCTCTTTCTTCAGTGAAAGGACTATGTTTTTGTCCTGCTCAAGGTCAAGCACCCTCTTATGTATATATTTTCTGAGGTCGTTGATAGACGAATCATTGTGTGCCATGGTCAGATGGCTCTCCTTTGCAAACTCCTCGCTGTGTGTACGGAGGTCATTTAGCCTTTCAATAAGTTCATTCATGGCAGTATCTACAGCCTGGGCATTATTTATTATCTCCATAGCCGCATCGTCGGTCTCACTAACCACATTTGACAGATGGGCCTTTGTAAGGTCGTTAACCTCTGATAGGGATGTACAAAAGCGTGTGTACTTCTCCCTACGCATCTGCAGTGTGGACTTTTCACCAAAAAAATCAGAAAGCACCATCCTTTCACTCTGTGAAAGCCTGTTAAAGTATCTTCCCCAGAACAACACCGTGTATATAAAGGTAACAATAGCGGTGCTAAACATCGCAAAGGCACGCTCAAAATACACACCATAGGAGCCAAAGACGAAGGTGATCA
Source organism: uncultured bacterium (assembly GCA_937949555.1). Classification (GTDB taxonomy): domain Bacteria; phylum Nitrospirota; class Thermodesulfovibrionia; order Thermodesulfovibrionales; family Dissulfurispiraceae; genus DUZI01. The sequence continues at coordinate 5,352 of CALEDV010000008.1, forward strand.
CGTCCTTCAGATAATCATCGGTGATTAGTGAAAAGATAAAGATAGCTGGTATAAGGGCAATCAGAAATAATAGAAAGTGTATCTTGTATTTCTTAAGGTCAATCAGTATGTGTGCATCTGCCATATTTTATATATTCGTTTGTAGGGACAACAGTGGTTGTTAAGTTTGTAGAAGTTTAACAGGTACTATCAGTGGAGTCAAGCTCTCTAATGAATCAAAGGGACACTTCCCATACTATTCCTGACATTCTTCTAAATTGAAGCTCCCTCACCTCTGTCCTTCCCCTCACCTCATTTTTCTTAAAGAATAAACACACACCCTTTCAAAGGGGGGTCTTTAGTAAAAAACAAAAAAACGGCAAGACCCTTTACAGGCCTTGCCGTTTCCTTTGTTGGTCTTAATTTCATACTAAGACTACTTAAACTGACTGAC
>CALEDV010000009.1 GCA_937949555.1 uncultured bacterium
GTCAGTAAAGGCAACCGAGACAAGTATCAAGCAGATAAAGGACTTAGAGCAGGTCTCCCGTCGTATTGACAAGATCGTTGAGGCCATCACCACTGTATCCATACAAACCAACATGCTTGCCGTCAATGGCGCCATAGAGGCAGCAAGGGCTGGTGAGTTTGGCAAGGGCTTTGTGGTGGTCTCTACAGACATCAGGAACCTTGCCCGAGACTCTGCAGAAAACGCAGACCGCATCAAGGACTTAGTAAAGGCCGTGCAAGACCAGATCACCACAGTAGGCAAGGATCTGGAGGAGATAGCCAGGGCAGCAGTGGCAGAGGCAGAGCAGGCTAAGGTCACAACAGAAAACCTAACCCTGATCGAATCAGATATCTCAGAGGTAGATCGTGGGGCACAGGAGATCCTTGATGCCGCCAATGAGATAGCCGTTGCTATTAATCAGGCAAAGAAGGGTATCGAGCAGATTGCTGCCGCAGCCCAGGAGGCAGAAAAGGCCGTTACCGAGGCTGCTGGCGCTGCCAATGAGCAGGCCAAGGGTGCAGAGGAGCTCGCCGCTGCCATAGAGGAGATTGCATCGCTTGCCGATGAACTGCAGAGCATGTAGGCGAAAGGAGAGCATACTATGACCCAAGAGCTCTTAGAAAGTTACAAAGACACCGAGGTCGTTGCTGCCCCTGAGGCAATATCTGACACGGCACAGTTTATTACCTTCATTGTTGGAGGGGAGGTGTTTGCAGTAGACATCGCCCCTGTAAAGGAGATCGTCCGTGTCCCTGAGGTAGTCCGTGTGCCCCTTGCACCAGCCTCACTGTTGGGCTTATCTAACCTTAGGGGGACGGTGCTGCCAATCATCTCCCTAAGGAAGATCTTTGGCTTTGACACAAAGGCCCATGATGATGCAACCCGTGCAGTGGTAATAGACATAGGTCAACCCCTTGGCTTTGTAGTTGACCGTGTATCGAGTGTGATAGATGTAGACCCTGCCAATATGGAGGCTGTAGATAAACTAAAAGGCACCGTAGACAGTGAGCTGCTAACTGGTGTAGTTAAGGATGCAGGTGGACACAAGATGGTGATGGTGCTTGACTTTACAAGGCTTATTTCTAAGGAGTTTTCTGACCTCTCTACTATGACAAAGGGGGCATCCATGGTGACATCCGAGGCCGTAGCAGGGGGCGATGAAGAAGGCACAAGTGATGAGCTACAACTGGTGAGTTTCTCTGTAGTCGGCCAGGAGTATGCCATAGACATCTCAAGGGTGCAGGAGATTGTTCAGGCACCGGAGACCATAGTGCATGTGCCCAATTCACCACCCCATGTCTTAGGTCTGATGACACTAAGGGAGCGTCTGCTGCCACTGATCTCCCTACGTAGTCTCTTTGACCTGCCTATGCAACCCTTAGAGGAGAGAAATAGGATCGTGGTCGTTGCCTTGGGTAAGACCTCCGTTGGCCTTGTCACAGACAGCATGTCTGAGGTCCTCCGCGTGCCCAAGGAGGTAGTTGAGGAGATGCCTTCTATGCTGGCAAAGGGGTCTGACATGGCAGACATAAGCCAGATCTGTCGCCTAAATCAGGGCAAGAGGCTTGTTTCGATCCTCTCCGTAGACAACATGTTCCGTCACACCGCTGTAAAAGACGCCATAAAGATGGGGGAAGACATGAATGAAGGTGCTGTTAGCAACTCAGAAGAGGGGCTTATTGCCGATGATGAAGAACAGGTGGTGGTATTTCGCCTTGCAGAGGGTGAGTATGGCGTAGCCATAGAGAGCGTGCAGGAGATAGTGCATGTGCCAGAAAGCCTGACAAGGGTCCCAAAGGCGCCTGCCTTTGTGGAGGGTGTAATAAACCTGCGTGGACAGGTGCTGCCCGTCATTGACCTGCGCAAGCGCCTTGGTATTGATGCCATCGAGCGCAACGAGCGCCAACGTATCATGGTCTTTTTAATCTCGGGTATGCAGACAGGCTTTATAGTGGATGCAGTTACAGAGGTGCTTAAGATACCCAAGGCAAGCATCGAGACCTCCCCAAGGCTATCAGAGGAGCAATCAAAGCTCCTTGGCCGTGTGGCAAACCTGCAGAGACAGAGGCGCATGATCCAACTGATTGATGTACAAGAACTCATCAATGAGGCAGACAGGCTGATGCTTGCCACAATTGAATAGGCAACCATGTCACTTAAGGTCCTCATCGTTGATGACTCGGCATTGATGCGTCGCCACCTCAGTCAACTCCTTGAGGCTGAGGGCTATCAGGTGCGTATTGCCCGTAATGGACAGGAGGCGATAGATGAAAACCTCTCCTGGCAACCTGATGTGATGACCCTCGATATAAACATGCCAGTCATGGATGGCCTCACTGCCCTGTCTCACATAATGGTGACCAGACCTGTGCCAGTAGTGATGGTGTCTTCCCTTACTGAAAAGGGGGCCATGGCAACCTTTGAGGCACTGGCATTAGGTGCAGTGGATTATGTGACAAAACCCAGCGGCACCATCTCCCTGTCTATTGAAGAGATTGCCAGGGAACTCCTCAGCAAGGTCAAGACCGCAGCCAAGGCAAGGCTCAAAGTAAGGGACAAGAGGGTCTTAGAAAAGGACGCTATCGAAACCCATAGGCCCACAAAGCCCTTGTTTGTCAGGCGTCCTATTTCTGCAATAAGCAATGAGGAACTTGTAATTATTGGTGTCTCCACTGGTGGCCCCTCTACCTTGGAGGAGATCCTGCCACTGCTACCTGCTGAATTCCCTTTGCCTATCCTTGTGGCCCAACACATGCCACCGGGCTTTACCAAGTCCTTTGCCCAACGCATGAACAACCTCTGCGCCCTCGAGGCAGTTGAGGTAGTAAGGCCCATGCCAGTTGAGCAGGGGCACATCTATATTGGCATGGGAGGGGCTGATATGGTTGTAACCCGCAGGGTTGGCAGGCTCATGGTGCTACCTAAACCTGCCTCTGATGCCTATCTCTGGCACCCATCAGTGGAGTTGCTTGGCCAGTCGGTGCTTGAGCATTGTAATCCTCAAAAGGTGATTGCTGTAATGCTTACAGGTATGGGTTACGATGGTGCAGAGTCCTTCAGCAGCCTCAAGCAATCAGGGGGACGGACTATTGCTGAATCAGAGGACTCTGCCGTGGTCTTTGGTATGCCTAAGGAACTCATTGAAAGGGGCGGGGCAACCCTTGTGTTGCCAGCCAATAAGATCGCAAACCAGCTAATCGTCTGGACAAGACAGTAAGGAGGACACCAGTGGCTATAGTAAAGCAAAGGCAAGCAAGTCCAATTAGTCAAGATGAAAGAAGACACATCAGGGACCTGACTGGTCTTATAGAACAGCTCTCTGACCCAAATCCAATAGCCAGAAGATGGGCAGCCCGTGACATGGCAAATTATCCAGATTCTGTATCAGCCCTGGCAGGTCAGTTAGATAGAGAGACCAATGGCACTGTTCGGGAGGCAATATTGACCACCCTCATGCTAATAGGCAACACCGATGCCGTCAGTGCCCTGGTGCGATGTCTGCGTAGCGAGGATGCCGCGCTAAGAAACGACGCCATAGAGGTAATGAAAAACATGCCCGATGCCGTCTCCATGATAATCAGAGACCTGTTGCGTGACCCTGACCCTGATGTGCGTATCTTTGCCGTAAACATATTGGAGTCTCTCCGCCACCCTGATGTACAGAAGTGGCTGATAGAGGTAATAAGCAATGATAAAGACATCAATGTCTGCTCTACCGCTGTTGACCTATTGGCTGAGGTAGGCACCGAGGATGCCCTTAGCGCCCTTGAGGCGCTGAAGGGGCGTTTTTCAGAGGAACCATACATTGCATTTTCCGTTGATGTGGCACTGAAGCGTATAAAGGACAATGGCTGACAACTCAATAACCTACGAAGACTTTGTAAAGTTCAGGGAGTTCTTCTATCGAAAGACAGGCATATACTTTGAAGACTCCAAGCGATACTTTGTGGACAAGCGCATCCTTGAGCGCATAGAGGCAACTAACACTGGCAACTTCAGGGGCTACTTTAACCTCTTGAGGTTTCAGGCCTCTGGCGACGAGTTACAGCATCTGATAAACGCCATGACAGTCAATGAGACCTACTTTTTTCGTGAGGAATACCAGTTTAACTGCCTTGTAAACTCCATCCTGCCTTATATCACCAAGACCAAGACCCCGGGCTCCCTTATCCGTATCTGGTCTATACCCTCATCCTCAGGAGAGGAGCCTTATTCTATAGCCATCTATCTTACAGAGTACTGGACCGGATTAAAAGACTGGGATGTAGAGATCATCGCCTCAGACATAGACACCAACATCCTAAAGAAGGCAAAAGAGGGCAGGTATTCCCCTCGTTCAGTGCAGTACCTGTCTGAGGGTATATTGAAGAAATACTTCAAGCCACTGCCCGATGGTGACTATCAGATCTCCGATGACTTCCGTCAGGCAGTGGAGTTTACCCATGTCAACCTCTTCAACCTAACAGACACAAAGCCCTATAGGCATTTTGATGTCATATTCTGCCGCAATCTCTTGATCTACTTTGATGACCAGTCGAGGCGTCAGGCGGCTGAGGTCTTTTTTGATGCCCTCAGGCCTGGGGGATTCATCTGTTTGGGACACTCAGAGTCTATGAGCAGGATATCATCACTATTTAAGGTCCGCAAATTCCCAGAGGCCATTGTATATCAGAAACCGGAGGAGCTATGAGTAAAAAGAGGGTACTTGTCATAGATGACTCTGCCACTGTAAGGATGTACCACCGCAGTGTATTAGAGGCTGCAGGCTACGAGGTCAGCGAGGCAATAAACGGCATAGAGGCCTTAGAAAAGGCCCTTGCTGTGCAGGAGCCCTTTGACCTATACATCGTAGACATCAACATGCCAAAGATGGATGGCTATAGCTTTCTGCGTCAACTACGGCAACAGCCCATCCCACAGGTCCCTGCAATAGTGGTGTCTACTGAATCCAAAACCCATGACAAGGCACAGGCCTATGAGGCTGGCGCAAACTTTTACCTTGTCAAGCCTATCAGGCCAGATGACCTTGTGGCCTATGTCTGCCTACTGATTGGTCAAGGAGGTCACCAATGAACCCCTTATTTTCTCAATTTCTACTTGAAGGCCGTGAGTTGCTGCAGACCATTAGCGAAAAGCTCCTTGCCTTAGAAAAGGAGCCAGAGAGTCAGGAGCTCATCACAGAACTCTTCCGAGCCGTCCATACCTTAAAGGGTACCAGTGGCCTCTTTGAGATCCCAGAGATGACCAATGTCCTTCATAGCTCAGAGGACCTGATGGATGCGGTGCGTGATGGCCGCCTTGCCTATAGTCAAGAACTGGCCGATAGACTTTTAGACGCCATGGATTTTGTAAGCCTGCTCTTTGACATCCTTGAGACCGGTGAAGGTCCAGACCCAAACCAGATAGAGCTTGCCAAGGAGCTATCCTCATCACTGCGAGACCTAATCCCTGTAACTGACCTTCAGTCAGGCGAGACAGATAGCCAAGGCGAGGCAAGGGACATCAAGTTGCCAGCGCTATCAGACCTGCCTGAGGATGTCAGGCTTAGGGCCCTTAGTGAGGCAGGCACAGGGGGTGTAAATCTCATCGTCTATAGCCCAGATGAGGGCTGCTTCTTTAAGGGTGAAGACCCCTTTTATCAAGCCCTAAATATCCCTGGCCTCCTCTGGGGCAGGGTGGTGCCACGCACAACATGGCCTCCCCTTAGTGACTTAGACTGCTACCGTTGCATGATAGACTTTCAGGCCCTGTCTAAGGCGCCAAGGGGCGAGGTCCTTGAATACTTCAGGTATGTGCCCAATGAGGTGGCTATCATGACCCTCTCACCAACAGCTCAATCCTCAACTGCGGACAGGCAAGATGAAAGGCCTACTTATGCCACAAAAGACACTGGGTTTCAAAGGGACAAGGCCTACGAGACAATAGCAGTCCAGGCAGAGGTATTAAACCAGCCCGAGGATGTAGCCTATCTATCAGGCAGACTGCAATCTGTAGCCAAGGCACTATCTAATTGCCTGAGTGCCTTAGGACAAGACCCAGAGGGTCTCAATGAGGCCCTTGCTCAGGCATTGCAGGGTCAGTCATCGCAGCCCCTGAGGGACTGGCTTAGCGCCTACTGTGAGCAACGGGGCATAGAGCTGAAGCCTGCTAAAACTACAGCGCCTGAACCTGTATTGGCGCCACCTACATCAACTGATACCACCCAAGCCCCTGCAGACAGACGCCCTGAAACACCGACTACTAAGGTGCTTAAGGTTGACCAGGCAAAGGTCGACCGCCTTATGAACCTCATTGGCGAGTTGGTAGTGGCAAAGAATGCCCTGCCATACCTTGCAAGCCGTGCAGAGAATCAATATGGCGTCCGTGAGCTATCAAGGGAGATCAAGGCACAATACGCTGTCATAAACCGCATAGCCGACGAGATGCAGGATGCCATCATGCAGGTGCGCATGATGCCCGTGTCCCTTGTCTTTCAACGTTTCCAGAGGCTTGTGCGTGACCTATCAAGAAAGCTCAACAAGGATGTAGAGCTTATCATAGAAGGCGAGGAGACAGAGGCAGATAAAAACATCATCGAGGCCCTTGCAGACCCCCTCATACACATCATAAGAAACAGCCTTGACCATGGCCTTGAAGACAGACAACAGAGGCAAGAGGCAGGCAAATCACCCACTGGACGGCTGATGATCTCAGCAAGGCAAGAATCTGACCACCTGGTCATTGAGGTCTCAGACGATGGTAAGGGCATAGACCCAGCAGTAATCAAGCAAAAGGCATACGAAAGGGGACTATTGACTGAAGAGCGTATTGACAAGATCAGTGACCGAGAGGCGCTCAACCTCATCTTTGCCCCTGGCTTTTCAACAGCCGAGGCCGTCACAGACCTATCTGGCCGCGGTGTTGGCATGGACGTAGTCCGCAGCACCATAGATAGGTTAGGCGGCACCGTGCACATACACAGTGAGGTCAATAGGGGCACACGCATAAGGTTGACCCTTCCCCTTTCAATGGCTGTAAGCAACGTCATGATCATTGAGTCAGACCATCAGATCTTTGGCGTGCCCATGGAGCTGGTGGTTGAGACCGTCCGTGTGCCTCGTAGGGCAATCCACAGCATCAAAAAGAGACAGACCACTGTGATGCGCGGGCGGGTCGTGCCACTGATAGCCCTAAACACCCTCCTTGATATCCCTGCAGCACCAATAGCCAACGATGAAGACGAACTGGCTACCCTGGTTGTAAGGATAGGCAATGAGCCAGTGGGCATACTGGTAGACAACTTCAGAGAGACAGTGGATGTGATCCTAAAGCCCATGCCCGGAGATTTAGGCAGACTCTCTTTTTATGCCGGCACAGCCCTACTGGGCGATGGCTCAGTATTGATGGTACTTAACCTAAAGGAGTTATTCAGATGGCAATTCAATACAAAGGACTAACAGCAGCCCTGATAGACATCGTGGCCGTTGAAGAGGCAGAGGGACTCCTGCAATGGCTACTTACAAACCCTGACGGTGCAGTGGACCTGTCAGGCTGTAAACACCTACACGCCGCTGTGCTTCAGGTACTGATGGCAGGGCAGCCAAAGGTCAATGCATGGCCTGAGGATGAAGGCCTTGCAGTATGGCTCAAAGAGGCAATAAAAACAAGATAAAGGAGTAATAGGATGGCTAAGACGATCTTCGTGATTGATGACTCCAGTGTAATGGTGATGAGCATGAAGCAGACCCTTGAGATGAATGGCTTTAAGGTCGACACAGCCAAGGACGGTCAGGAGGCCCTGGACAAACTAAAAAAGGGGCTCAAGCCAGACCTCATCATCACAGACCTGAACATGCCCAGGATGGACGGCTTTGAGTTTATAAAAAACGCCCGCACCCTCTTGCGCTTTACACCTATTCTGGTATTAACCACAGAGAGTCAGGCAACTAAGCGTCAAGAGGCAAAGAGCCTGGGTGCCACTGGTTGGCTGGTCAAGCCAGTAAGCCCACCTGACCTCATTAAGGTGATTAAACAGCTGTTGCCAGGGGCATGATATGCAAGGGGACATCTAATATGAACAGGTCAGGTTTGTGGTCTTTCATTGCAATGGGCCTTACGGTGGGCGCCTTTTACTGGCTCTTAGGCCCACTGTTAGTGGGACTTACACCTTCCTGGCAAAGGGAGATAACCGCTGTTACCATTGCCCTCGTGACAGCCCTAACGGGCTTCTTGTGCCACCTCATCCAACACCGCCCTAAGAAGGACCAAAACCTATCCTCACAGGCATCTACAACCGATGACCTCATCAAGAGGCTCATAGAAGATGCCGAGGCAATAGGGTCCTTTACAGACATTATGCGTGGTCATCTTGTAAAGGCCAATGAGGGCACAGAGTCTCAGAGCCTTGCACTCATACAGGCCCTTGAGGACATTAGGGCACAGAGCGATGAACTGCTTAAAGGCCTCAACAGGGCAGTTGAGGATACTAAAGGGCATATTGAAAAACAATTAAAGGTCAAGGCCGACAAGGCAGAGACCCTGTCAAAGATCCAGATTTACCAGGAACACCGTAAAGATGAGATAGTGGGTGATACACACATAGTCAATGAGGTGATAAATGCCATAAAGGGCTTTACCACCTTTACCGAGATGATCCATGACATCTCTACACAGATAAACATACTGGCCATAAACGCCTCTATAGAGGCAGCCAAGGTTGGGGCAATGGGCCTTGGCTTTGATGTAGTGGCAAAGGAGACTCGAAAGCTCGCCATGCAGAGCAAAAAGGTGGCAGAGCAGATCGACAAAAGGGTGTTAGAGATAATCTCCATGGTCCAAAAGAACCTCTTAACTATGGTATCTGAAGAACGAAGCAACAAAGCAAACCAATACCTCACTATGATCATCAGCGATTTAGACAATGTCTATACTGCCTTTGGTGAGGTTGGTCATTACCTCACAACATTCGTTGATGAGAGCCAGAGGGCAATGCAGCAGATCCATGAGGCCGTATTGAATGCCCTTGGCAACATGCAGCTTCAAGACATAAGCCGCCAGCAGATCGAACAGGTCGACAGGGCACTTCAGGAGCTAAGTGAACACTTCAAACAGGTGCAAGGGGCATTGTCTTGTGAAGATGTAACCGATGCTAAATGGACTGGCCTTAACGAGCGCATAGAGGCCTTTCGCCAGAGATATGTGATGCAACTACAGCGCCACACCCACGACAAGGCCACTGGCACTGATGCCAAGACCGAAGAAGGCCCAAAGATAGAGCTCTTTTAAGGGAAGTCCCCCCTAAAAAACAAGACTTTGGTGTGTGTAACTCATTGGTTTTATTTTGCGGTGTGATGTCAGTTTTTTCTTACAACTACTCCGCTGCATTCTGGCATGTTGACCTTTGCAGCCTCTATTAACTCCCTTACTTCCGATAAAGGTAAACCCTGCTCTATTACTCAAGCTATTACCTGCCACAGCCCCAACTTCCCCTGCCTCGTCAAACCCTCTTGCCTCAGCCAACTCAGCAACAGGAATATATAGAAGAACAGCCCTAAAGGGTTATCTTCTAAATCCCTGCCCTAGTAGCTAAAGGCTCTTGATAAACTGCTCTGCAATCCTGCCATTTCTACCCCCTGCCTGGATAGACCATTCTATGGCAAGCCTTTGCAGCCTTTCTTGTGGAATAGTTATTTTATACTTGGAAGCATACATCTGCACAATCTTCAGATAAGAGTCTTCATCAATGCGGTAAAATCCGAGTCTAAGACCAAACCTGTCAGATAGGGATATTTTTTCCTCAATGTCATCGGAAGGTCTCACTAGGTCGCTTTCACTGTCAGAGAATTTAGTTGGTATGAGATGCCTCCTGTTAGAGGTTGCATAGAAGAGAAGATTTTCAGGAAACTCCTGAAGACCTCCATCCATAATTGTCTTAAGTGCCTTATAGTCACTACGTTCTTTCTCAAAGGACAGGTCATCAATGAAGATTATGAAACGATAGTAACTATGCCTGTAGATAAAGTCATACATATAATGGATGGTATTTATGTCCTGATTAAAAACCTGTATCATCCTCAGTCCAACAGGGGAAAATTTCTTCAATAGTCCCTTTATGAGCGATGACTTGCCGGTTCCTTTCTCTCCCCACAGCAGCACATTGTTTGCAGCCCTGCCCTTGATGAAGTTTGTAGTGTTAGCGAGTACCTTTTTTTTCTGTTCTTCAATATTAAGCAGGTTGTCTATGTCAATCGCAACAGGTCTCTGGATAGGATAAAGCCTCCTATGGGCTCCATTCCATAAGAAGGCTACAATCTCTGATATATCAAAACTCTCTGCCTCCTCATTTTCAGTGATTTGTTGCAACCTCTTCAGTAAAGCGAGGAAAAGTTCAGGGGATATATCCTGAGTTTTTTTAGAATTCACAGTAGAGCCTTTTTTATCTCCTCTGGGATCTTAAGGGGACTGAAATCAGTGCCCACAAGCACCAAAATAACCGATGACTCTGCAATAAGGGTCCTATCTCTATAAACTGACTGTGCTAACTGGATTGCAGAAAGCCTGATTCGGTTTATCTTACTGACTATAGTCAGCATATCCTGATATCTTGATGGAGCCTTATACTCAATATCTACCTTTGCCACAGCAAAACCTAACCCCCTAAGGGCAAGTTCCTTCATGCTTACCCCCCTGTCTGTAAGCATCTCTGTGCGTGCCTCCTCAAGATACTTTAGGTAGTTTGCATAATAAACTACCCCAGCACAATCGGTATCGTGGTAGTAAATCCTTCTGTGATAAGTATGCTCACAACTCATCCAGTGGATTCCTTTGAGGGGAAATCTATTACCTTGATCTCCTCATCCCTCTTTGTATAGGACCTGCCCTCAAAGATCCCTCCCTCTGCTACAGATAGCTTCCTGGTGGTAATGTCCCCTATTATCTTTCCCGTAGGCTTTATTTCCACTATCTCATCAGCCTTGATATTGCCCTCGATACTTCCTCCAATAATAATGCCCCTTGCAGATATGTCTCCCTTTATCTTCCCAGACCCTCCAATTATTACCCACTCAGCCTTAATATTGCCTGTAAATTGCCCCTCAATTCTGCAGGTACCCTCTGTGGTAATATTACCTACAAAATCTGATTTTTGCCCGATTAAAGAATCAAGATTATCGTTTTTTCTTAGAAACATTTACCACCTCCAGTACATAGCTCATTGGGTCCTGCGGTTTGCCATTAAGCCAGACCTCATAATGTAAGTGTGGGCCTGTAGTATTGCCAGTAGAGCCTACTAAGGCGATAACATCACCCCTTTTAACCCTCTGGCCCTCTGTAACGAGGTTCTTTGAATTGTGGGCAAATAAAGTTCTAAATCCCATGCCATGCTCAATTACAACAAGATTTCCATTTCCAGGGCTCCAGCCTGAATAGACAACAATACCCTCTGCAGTAGCCTTAATTTCAGTCCCCTTAGGGGCTGAGATATCAATCCCGGAGTGATTTTCCATCCCTCCATTGCGTGGGTCTTCCCTCTTTCCAAAGGCTGAGGTTACTCTTCCCTGTATGGGCCATCCCGATGGGGTGGCAAGGTAGATGTTCTTCTGTTCCTGAAGAAACTCTCTAATCTCTCTAACCTTTTCAATACCCTGATCTATCTGCCTCCTGAGGTCCTGAGGGTCAAGACTACCTGAATATGGTTCAACTCCTTCCAATAAATCCTTAGGATCTCCCTTTGAAAGCAGATTGGCAAATTCCTGCTCGGCCTTTTTTATTAGGGCTATAGAATCCTGAAGCTCATTAAACTGTGTCCTATAAAAATCTAGACTCTCCTTCATCTCCGCATATTTTGTGGTCTCAACGGCAGCAGATATAATGTATGCAGATAAACCAACCCATAGGGATAGAGTAAGCACTATCCCAACAGAAGGCAACTTTATATTGTATCGTCTTGCACTGTCATGGGGAACGAACATTATTGTTATTGGGGAGAAGAGTCTCTTAATTATCCTTTTCAACCTATACATAAAAAACACCTCCCTCCGAATTTACAATTGAACCAATAACGAAATAATCCTGCCCTTTGGACACAAAGTAGTCTTTCAATGCCTTCATATCTTCCTCCGCACAGATTATTACATAACCCAAGCCCATATTGAAGGTCCTTCTCAGGTCATCCTCTGGCACATTGCCTGCCTCTTTAATGAGATTAAATATGGGAAGCTCCTTCCAGGATCCCTTAACTATTTGGGCAGAAAAACCCTTTGGCAATACCCTTGAGAGATTGCCTGCCAGTCCTCCTCCTGTAATGTGTGCCATTGCCTTCATTTTTATCACCTCTGATAACCCCTTGATAGTATCAACATATATACAAGTGGGCACGAGGAGTGCTTCCCCAAGGGTACTGTTTAGTTCAGGCACATATTTATCCACAGACCAGCCAAGCCTTTCAAAAAAAACCTTCCTTGCCAGTGAGTATCCATTGCTGTGAAGACCCTTTGAGGGCAGACCCACAACCACATCGCCTTCTTTTACCTCAGAGCCAGTAACTACCGCATCCTTTTCAACTATACCTACTGCAAAACCTGCCAAATCATACTCTTCAGGACCGTAAAAGTCAGGCATCTCCGCAGTCTCTCCGCCAATGAGCGAACAACCTGCCTCCTTGCATCCTATAGCAATACCTCTTATAACCTCAGCGGCTTTTTCAGGTTTTAGTTTACCTGTGGCAAAGTAATCGAGGAAAAAGAGTGGTTCAGCCCCAAGGGTAAGTATATCATTAACACACATCGCAACCAAATCAATGCCCACGGTATCATGTCTATCCATCATAAAGGCAACCTTGAGTTTAGTGCCCACCCCATCGGTGCCACTCACAAGCACAGGCTCCTTATATTTTTTGGCATCAATACAAAAGAGGGAGCCAAAGGAGCCTATGTCAGCAAGCACCTCTTTCCTAAAGGTTGCCCTTGCTATTGGGGCAATGAGGCTTACAAACCTATCGCCTTCGTAAATGTCAACACCAGAGTCTCTGTATGTAATAGGTTTAATCATAGAATTCATAAAATCTTCATGCTGATATCCACTGCCCTTGCCGAATGGGTAATTGCACCAACTGATATAAGATCCACCCCCGTCTGTGCAATACTCCTTATATTATCTAAGCTGACGCCTCCAGAGGCCTCAACTATTGCCCTCTTATCAATCAATGTCACTGATCTTTGCATCTCCTGAATTTCCATATTATCAAGCATAATCACCTCAGCGCCGCTATCGATTGCCTCTCTTACTTCATCCACTGTGGATACCTCAACCTCTATCCTCAAGAGATGATGTGCCTTCCTTGCAAGTTTTATCGCCTTAGTGATTGAGCCTGCTGCCCTTATATGATTGTCCTTGATAAGTATTCCGTCAGAGAGCCCAAAACGATGATTATCCGCACCGCCAATCCTTACGGCATACTTCTCCATTGCCCTCATCCCAGGAGTAGTCTTTCTTGTATCCACCACCTTCACAGGAAGATCCGATACCCTTTGAACATACTCTCTTGTGAGCGTTGCAATCCCTGATAGACGCTGCATAAGGTTTAATACAATCCTCTCAGCTCTGAGTAAATCCCTCGTGTATCCCTCTAACTCAGCGACTATATCTCCCCTTTGAAGATGCTCTCCTTCATTTCTATGGGTGCGCAACTCGTAATCCTTACTAATGTAAGAAATCACTGCATCAACATAGGGGATTCCCGCAAGAACCAATGCTTCCTTGGCAACGAAGGTTGCCTTTGCCCTGTGATGACTGCTGATTGTAAGTTCCGATGTAATGTCTCCATTAGCGGAATCTTCAAGATAGGCAAGTTCAATCAGCTTGCTTGTAATTGGATCAACCATATCATTCTCGATAAAAAAATAAGCCCAATGTGAGTTATAGTCTCTTGTCCAAAATCTTTATCAATGCAAGCACCCCTCCGGCTATTGCGCTCAGGGCAAGGGCAGAGCGCCAGTCAAGTAGTGTAGTTACATTACCCTCAATATTCTTTGCAATGGTAAGTATAGAGGTGCTGCTTGAAGAACTTATGTTGTTGGCAAAAACCGCTCCTGAGGCGCTTTTATTAAATGACGCATCCTCTGCCACCGTCAGGGGAGCGCAGGAAAAGTTGAGATCAACCTTCGTTGCAGCAGTCATCATAGACATGCTCTGATTGAGATTGATGTTTTCCCCTTTGACAAATACAGAGGCACCTTGGGTTATATCTATCTTCCCTCCATCTATACTTACTGCTCCCACCTGCTGCAGTTCTATATTACCGCCCTCCACAGAGCGAATAGTGCTCTGCCTGACATTCATAAATTCCGCCTCAAGTATATTCATATGGCTTCCTTCTACTGTTTTGATATCTCTGTCCATATCTAATCCTCCCTTTTATGAGCCAATGCTTTGAAGCAATGCAAGATTTTCAAGCAGCTTATCCTTGCGGTGCCTGTAATCCTCATATTTTCTCTTCTCCTTCTCCACTACCTCACTTGGGGCATTATTGAGAAAATCTTCATTCGATAGTTTCTTGCCTACAATCCCTATTTCGTTGTTAATCTTGTCCATTTCCTTGCCAAGCCTTGCAATCTCAGACTTGACATCTAACAAGCCCTCAAGGGGTATGTATATCTCCATCTGCTCTCTTACGGTTATAGCTGAACCCTTTATGCGGGTTAAATCCTTTCCAACCATTATATCACTGCACCTCGCCATCTTCTTGATTGAAGAAAGATTAGAGGTGATAGTCTTTGTTGCCTCATCACTTAAAGTCTTGATCGCCACAAATATCTCTGCGGAAGGCTGGATATTGAGCTCTCCCCTTATACTCCTAATGCCATTGACTGCATTTATAATGTTGGACATCTCTGATTCTGCATTCATATATCTCATCAGGGAGGTGGGATAGGAGGATAACATAATGCTCTTGTCCTTTTTACAGAACTTATGCCACAACTCTTCAGTAACAAAGGGCATGAAAGGATGCATTAAAAGCAAAATCTTTTCAAAGATAAAATACAGACAGTTGACGGTCTCCGTCTTCTCAGAGTCAGTGCCTGTATAAAGCTCTGGCTTGACCATCTCTATATACCAATCGCAGAACTCGTGCCATACAAAGTGGTATATCCCATTTGCAGCATCATTAAAACGATAGGACTCAAGGCCCCTATTGACCTCTTCCGTAACGGCAGACAAACGGGTGACTATCCACCGATTTGGGAGGCTCTTGATATCCTCCAACTTTGAGGACCTGTAATATCCGCTGTAGGTTGATATGAACTTAGCCGCATTCCAGAATTTATTTATAAAATGCCTATAGCCCTCTAACCGCTCCTCTGAAAATCTTATATCCCTACCCTGTGCAGCAAATACGGCAAGACTAAAGCGGAAGGCATCAGCCCCATACTTATCAATCATTACAAGGGGGTCAATCACATTGCCCATTGACTTGCTCATCTTTTGACCCTTTGAGTCCCTTATAATGGCGTGTATATACACATGCCTGAAGGGGGGAGCATCCATAAACTTCAAGCCCATCATTATCATCCTGGCAACCCAGAAAAATATAATATCAAAGGCAGTAACAAGCACACTGGTTGGATAAAAGTTTTTTAGGTCCTCTGTTTGCTCAGGCCATCCAAGGGTAGAAAAGGGCCAGAGGGCAGAGGAAAACCATGTATCAAGGACATCAGGGTCCCTTATAAGCCTTTCAGAACCACAGAGGGCACAGACAGATATATCCTCTCTCTCACAAAGAGGCTTAACGGCTTTAGGTATTCTTATGAGTTTTGAGTTCTTGATTATCTCCTCGTGGGTAAGTCCAGCCTTTATCAACTGAAGGTATGTTCCTGAGGAGATTGTCTTTGATTTAACCCTCAGGGGATTAAAAAATATGTGTTCTATCAGGTCACCATGCAATATCCCATCCTCGGTCTTGCAATCAGGACAATACCATGCTGGTATTTGATGTCCCCACCATATCTGCCTTGATATACACCAGTCTCTAATATCCCTCATCCATGCAAAGTAGTTGTTTTCCCATTGCTCAGGCACAAAGGATATCGTCCTGTCCTGCACTGCCTTTATTGCCCCATCAGCAAGCGATTCTACCTTTACATACCATTGGATAGTTTGGAGGGGCTCAATAATAGTTTTGCAACGGTAGCAATGCCCAACATTGTGGACATACCTCTTTTCTGTCTCGATTAAGTCTTTCTCTCTGAGGTCCTTTAATACAAGTTTACGACACTCATACCTGTCAAGCCCTCTGTATCTCTCTCCAGCCTCATGGGTCATCTTACCTTCTTCGTTAATGACACTCAAAGAAGGGAGATTATGTCTCCTGCCAGTAAGCTCATCATTAAAATCATGGGCGGGAGTAATCTTGACTGCTCCAGTGCCAAACTCCATATCTACAGAACTATCTGCTATTATGGGAATCTTTCTATTCGTCAAGGGAAGAGCAATTAGCTTTCCGATTTGACCAGCATATCTATCGTCCTCAGGATGAACAGCTACTGCAGTGTCTCCAAGCATCGTCTCTGGTCTTGTAGTAGCAACTATTACATATCCGGTGCCATCTTCAAAGGGGTATTTTATATAATAGAGTTTGCCATCAAGGCTCTCGTGCTCAGCCTCAAGATCCGACAGGGCAGTGTGACATCGCGGGCACCAGTTGATAAGCCTATTGTCTCTGTAGATTAATCCTTCTTTAAAGAGCCTTACAAAAACCTCCCTTACAGCCCTTGAAAGACCTTCGTCCATAGTAAAGCGAAGATGCTCCCAGTCGCAGGAAGCCCCGAGCTTCTTTAGCTGAAAGATTATACGGTTACCATACTCTGCCTTCCACTGCCAGACCCTTTCAATAAATGCCTCTCTGCCAATGCTGTGTCTGTCGATCTTATCCTTCGCTAAAGCCCTTTCAACCACATTCTGTGTAGCAATACCAGCATGGTCTGTGCCTGGCACCCAGAGCACCCTGTAACCTTGCATCCTCTTCCAACGGCAAAGTATATCCTGAAGGGTCGCATTGAGGGCATGTCCCATATGCAGGGAACCAGTAACATTAGGAGGGGGGATTACGATACTAAAAGATGGCCTTTCGCCGCCCTCCTGAGGGGCAAAAAGCCTGTTTTCTTCCCAAAATTTATACCAGTTGTCTTCCATACTGGAAGGAGAGTAAGTCTTGTCAAGGGTATTCATATAGGGTATTTTTGTTCCTTTCTTTGTCAATTCCTTTTAAAAATAACAACCCCTAATAGGGTGAAAAGAATTACACTGCCTGTGAAAGCTAAAACTAAGATTTTGGACTTGAGCATAATATTATAAATTAAAGGGAAAATTAGTACGGCAACTCTGCAGTTATTCTATTAATTTCCTTTTCAACCAGAGTTTTAGTTGTTTCTGGCACCACGCGGTTCAGTATAGCGACCACACTGTCCCTTGTCTCTTCAGCAATTCCATGCAGCACAGACTGAATAACCTGTTCAGTAACTAAGGGGACTGCCTCCTTGATAAGAGATTCAACCCTTTCTTGAACCATTGCTATCAATGTCTCTCTGAGTTCATCATTAAAAAACGCAATCATCCTTTCGTCAATAGACTGTCTGAATAATTCTAAGACCTCTTCTTTTGAGGGCATATTAGAGACATCAATGCTTAAGGGTTGAGACGGAGCAACAGGCTCTTTTTCCTGCCTCTGCAGGGCCTCAGAAAAGGCATCCTGAAATGTCATCGGCTCATCTTCTATATCCTTCTGTGGAGCCTCTGAATCTGCCTCCTGTAGGGCATCAAAATCATCGTCATTAAAGGTGATTTCTGTTGAGGCACTCTCCTGCTCTGGAGCCTCCTCTTGCACCTCTGGCATTACATCGAGCGCCGCAAAGGGATCATCCTCAGGAATTGTATCCTGTGTTTCTTGGGTTTCTGCAAACTGATTATCCTGCGGCTTCTCCTTAACAAGTGCCTTTACCTTACTTATCAATT
The DNA here is from genome assembly GCA_937949555.1 of uncultured bacterium. Classification (GTDB taxonomy): domain Bacteria; phylum Nitrospirota; class Thermodesulfovibrionia; order Thermodesulfovibrionales; family Dissulfurispiraceae; genus DUZI01. Next base: position 18,007 of record CALEDV010000009.1, read on the forward strand.
CCTGGGATTCAAAGGGCTTGATTATAAAGTCATCAGCGCCAGACTTCTTTGCGTATTCTTCATCAAAGGGTTCAAAGGCGCCTGCAAGGAGAATGACAGGAGTGTCTGCAGTGGCAGGATTGTCCTTAATCTTTTCACAGAGTTGATAACCGTTGAGTTTAGGCATATCAATATCAGCCAAAACTATGTGGGGCATGTAAGAAACAAGCTCAGATAAAGCCTGCTCGCCATCGTTAAAGGACCTCACTTGAAAGTTCTCTGGAGTTAATACAAGTTCAACAACCTTTTGGATTGTTATGCTGTCATCGGCTAATAGAAGTTTATATCCCATTTTTTCGATTGGAAATAGCCAAATAAAGAGCATCAGTTTGTTTAGGAACAGTTAAAACAGTACTGAACCCTATAAACTGCTGCGCTGTTGTTTTACTTATCTATCCCCATCCTCCTTTTTGAGCAATGACTTATAGGTGTTTAAGCAGTAAAGGAAATTATCATTCACAAAACATATCTGAGTTTTTAGCTATAGAGTAAACAATAAAATCCCTCTTTTAATCAAGAAACCCCCTTTGAACGATAGTCCTCTATTGCCTTCCTTAGTGCATCAGCCCCAAGGTTTGAACAGTGCATCTTCTGAGGAGGCAATCCGCCAAGCTCTGCTTCTACAGCCTCCTTTGAAATAGCAAGGGCTTCATCAAGGGTCTTGCCCTTAACCATCTCTGTAATCATACTGCTAACTGCAATTGCAGCTCCACAACCAAAGGTTCTAAACTTGGCATCCACTATCCTGTCATTCTGCACCTTTATAAAAAGCTGCATGGCATCTCCGCAAGTAGGGTTGCCTTCCATGCCTACACCATCTGCATCAGCAATCTCACCAACATTTCTTGGATTCATAAAATGGTCCATTACCTTTTCAGAATACATTGTATCCTCCTTTTTGCTTTTTATACCTGCCTATTGCCAACCCTTTGCAAAGGGCGACATCTCCCTAAGCCTCCCAATAACAGCAGGAAACTCCCTAAGCAGATAATCAACCTGCTCATCATTATTATCGTCTCCCAAAGTGAACACAATTGAACCCTGCGCAAGGGCAGTTGGAGTGCCAAGAGAAAGCAGTACTGGCGAGGACTTAAGTGCCCTTGACGAACATGCAGAACCGCTCGCAGCATAAATACCCTTCATGGCAAGCATGAGCAGCATCGCCTCTCCCTCAATAAATTCCACTACAAAACTGGCATGATTGGGGAGCCTGTTGTCAGGGTGTCCAGTAAGATACACATTAGGAATATCAAGAAGCGCTTTGATAATCCTGTCTCTTAACCCCTTAGCATGTCCCATTCTCGTTGACATTTCAGAGTACGCAATCTCTGCAGCCTTTCCCATCCCCACAATGGCAGGGACATTTTCAGTGCCTGCCCTTCTTCCTCCCTCCTGTATTCCTCCATAAATGAGAGGAACTATCCTTAAACCTTCCCTTATATAAAGTGCAGCAGCACCCTTAGGGCCATAAAATTGATGGGCAGCCATACTCAGGGCATCCACTCCAAGCTCGTTTACATCTACAGGGATGTTACCAACTGTGGCAACACCATCTGCGTGAAGGACAACATTATTTTCCTTTGCAATCTTTGCTATCTCCTTTATTGGTTCAACGGTGCCTATTTCGCTACTTGCATGGGTTACTGATATAAGGGTGGTCTCCTTGGTGATTGATGAACGCACTACCTCAGGGTCAACGGTACCATATTTGTCCACAGGAAGGTAGGTTACTACAAAACCGCTCTTCTCAAGGAATCGGGCTGCATTGAGAATGGAGTGGTGCTCTACCTTTGATACTATTATATGCTTACCCTGAGCCTGCTTTGCAATCGCAATCCCTCTGAGGGCAAAATTATTTGACTCTGCCCCGCTTGCAGTAAAGACTATACTGGCTGGTTTTGCATTGATAAGGGCTGCTGTAGATGCCCTTGCCTTCTCTATTGCCTCCCTTGCCTTTGTCCCCATCTCATAGAGGCTCAAGGGATTTCCAAAATCATCTCTAAAATAGGGCATCATTGTCTCAAGGACATCAGGATGTAGTGGATTAGTTGCTGCATGATCAAAATAACAGCGCATATTGTCTCCTTATAAATTATTTTATTAGGCTAAGTTAGTTTCTTAACATAAAACTTGTAGTAGTCCTCATCTTCATCAAGACCAATAAACTGATTGCCAGTCTTTTCACACCACTGAGGTATGTCCTCAAGGGCACCGTCATAATCTGTAAGGATCTCAAGAATCTGTCCCTTATCAATCTTCTTCATCATCTCATCAAGCTTTAACAGGTGCATAGGACACATCATGTACACGATATCAGCAGTCACATCAGCCTTAACATTACTAACAAACTTTATCTGCATACCCTATCTATATCCCCTTTAATCAACTGAGCCAATGATATTGTCCTTAAAAATGATTCTATCTGACCGCCCAATGCCTTCCACAACAAATGGCTTACACACTTCTCTACCCTGTTGCAACCCTCTGCTGGGTCAAGACATGAGGTAATTGCAAAGGGCCCCTCCAATTCTGTAAGTATGGAGGCTATGCTAATCCTATCAGGCGGCAAATTTAAGGTATATCCGCCTCCAGGGCCCTTCTTGCTTGTTATAAGACCTGCCTTTCGCAACTTATTCAGTATCTGTTCAAGATAGGAGACTGAAACATCCTGGTTCTCTGATATCTCCTTAATCGTGACAGGCCTGTCAGGATAACCCAGGGCTATCTCAAACATTGCCCTAACACCATACTGCCCCTTTGTAGAAAGCCTCAGCATAGGATATGCTATAAAAACCTACTGACATTGTCAAGTATTATCTAAGGTGCTCATACAACTGTTAAATAGAAGAAAATACAGAGGATGTGTGCCGCCATTATTCATGATTAAAAAACTCCCACAGATTCCCTTAAATTGCCGATAGGAGTAAGAGGGTGTGCTGAAAAGGCTTTATTGCCACACCTTTTTACAGGGCCTTTGGACCTTCGCAAATAATGCTAATTAAATCACCTCTTGGGGACTGAATGAGTTATGGCCCTTTTTAATAAACCCTGTGGCAGTATAAAGGCTTTCAGGCATGCCCTCTTACTCCTTACAGGTTTCTATCGGCAATTTTAGGAGATTCAGATGGGTTTGTAATGTGTCAATGAACAGGGTTATAATTTGTAATACTAAAAGCTCTTAAAATTCTTTTTGTTACCCCAACATAATATTCTGCTAAGGAGGACATGAGACTGCGATAGTATCAATGGCGCAGTTCTTAAGACACATTGAGGACAAAGGGCATCATTATTCTTACTTTAATATTTATGCTTTCAATGGCAGGGGGTTATATTGCTATTGCAAAGGGGACTCCTTCTATCGCTGAACTCAAAAACTACAGGGCATCAGAGGGGACTAAGGTCTTTGACGACAATAATTCTCTGATAGGTGAATTCAAAGAAGAGAAGGGACTTTTTGTTCCCCTATCAAGGATTCCAGCCCTTATAAAAAATGCAGTAATAGCCACAGAGGACTCCCGTTTTTATAAGCACAAAGGCATAGACTATATTGGTATTGGAAGGGCGCTAGTAAAAGACCTTATGCATATGAGCCTAAAAGAAGGAGGCTCTACAATAACACAACAATTGGCAAAGATACTTTTTCTAAGCCCAGAGAAAACTATTAAAAGAAAGGTAAGAGAGGCTCAACTTGCCATAAAACTTGAGAATGAATTAACCAAAGATGAGATACTTGAGCTCTATTTAAATAGGGTTTACTTTGGACATGGCGCTTACGGTATCGAAATGGCAACCCAAAGATATTTTGGAAAGTCTGTGGGACAGATAACCCTTCCAGAGGCAGCCCTGCTTGCAGGACTGATAAAGGCACCCAACACCTATTCACCCTATAATGACCTTGTTAGGGCAAAGGAACGGCAAGAGACAGTGCTCTTTAGGATGGAAGAAGAAGGATATATCAAGCCCTCAGAAAGGGAATGGGCAAGGAGGCAGCCTATACATCTTGCCTCTCTTAGAACCACAACTGATGCCTTTAACTATTTCTTAGAGTACATAAGGCAGCAACTTGAGCAAAAATACGGAGTAGAGGCAGTTTACAGAGGGGCTATGAAGGTTTACACCACTATTGATAAAAGGGCTCAGCTTAATGCCCAAAGGGCACTTCAGGAGGGACTCAGAGAGGTGGACAAGAGAAGGGGTTGGAGGGGAGCCATAGGCAAGAAAGACATCAGGGACTCCTCAGAAGATGCCAAGAAAACCCACTCTTTTTCAGCATCGGTGAACGATATTTCTACAGGCATAGTTGTTTCGTTAACTCCAAAGGAGGCTGTCATTAAGGCACGGGGGATCACTGGAAGGTTATCGGTGCAGGACGCCCTCTGGGCATCTACAGTTATTGAAGGCAAGAGCGGGAAAACAAAACAGATAAAAAATCTTAAACTAACCGATATACTTCAAAGGGGCGATGTAATATGGGTAAGATTCAAGACAATAGCCTCAGGAGCTGTAACCTTCTCCCTTGAACAGGAACCTGAGGTAGAAGGCGCACTAATAGCCCTTAATCCAGACAACGGGTATATCAAGGCAATGGTAGGAGGGTTTAGCTTCGTCAGAAGTGAATTTAACCGCACGACCCTTGCAATGAGACAGCCAGGCTCAGCCTTCAAACCCTTTATATATGCCGCTGCTCTTGAAAACGGCTATACGCCTGCGTCAATTATTGTTGATGAGCCAATCTCCTATTCCACAGGAATACAGGGCAGTTGGCAGCCTGAAAATTATGACCGTAAACATTATGGGCCTACCCGTTTAAGAGAAGCATTGGCATACTCAAGGAATGTAGTTACTGTAAAACTCCTCCAGGCAGTAGGAATTGATAAGGTAATATCCTTTGTTAAGGATATGGGCATAGAGGGAGAGCTACCTCGTGATCTTACCATTTCTTTGGGTTCTTTGAGCATATCGCCCTTACAACTGGCTTCAGCCTATGCGGCCTTTGCAAATGGTGGTGTTAAGTACAAGGAGATGTCTATTAAGTATATAACTGATTCTAAGGGCAATGTGCTCGAAGAGAACCAACCGGAAGGTCTCGTTGTAATATCTCCTCAGACCTCCTTTCTTATAACCTCAATGCTTGAAGATGTTATAAAATATGGAACAGGCAGGAGGGCAAGCATAGGAATCCCAGCAGCAGGCAAGACAGGCACCAGCAACGACTATAAGGACGCCTGGTTTGTTGGATACACACCTAATCTGCTGTCCTGCGTATGGGTTGGTTTTGATGACATGAAGAGGTCCCTTGGCGCAGGAGAGGTCGGCGGCAGGGCTGCTGCTCCCATATGGAGCAACTTTATGAGGAATACCTTAGACCTATCTGAACCTCAAGGATTCCTAATACCTGAAGGTATAGTAAGACTACCCATAGACCCCAAAACAGGACTGTTGTCCCTTGAGACTGCCTTTATGGAGTATTTCAAAGAAGGGACAAACCCAAAGGAATATACCTCTACGCCAGTCAGTGTAGAGAGACCTCAACCTATCCAAGCCGATTACGATTAAAAAAACAGCCCTACGCTAACCCATCGCCTTGATAAGCCTCTCGTATTTCTCTGCTCCAAGACACTCCTTAGCAGCAGGACACCACTGTACACATGAGGGTGGCATCTCTCTTGAGATTATCTTTCCGCAAACCTTGCAGTTCATGTCAGGCTCATCGGACCATATCTCGTTTTTGCTACAGCAAAAAGGACATATCAGATCCTCAGGATATGGATTCCTTATCTCTCGACTTCCTGGGCAACTCTCTTTCATGGGTTTATTATAAAGCAAACCATATTAAACTTCATTGACCTAAGTCAATTCCATAAAACTGCCCTTATCTGGTAGGCGCTGCATATCGGAGTATTTCTCTGGCATCGAAGGCATTTCTTGTATCATCCACTGGCTTCATGCCCCTGTACATCTTTATAAGGGCAGTGGATACTGGGCTTCTTGTCACAGAGGTATATCCTGGTTTAAATACATAGCTTGTCCTTTCCTCATTGCCCTTTCGTGTTACTACCTTATCATAGTGCCCTGGCACTACAGTCTGATTTTCCCTTACCGTTGAATAGTGATCAACCATAACAAAAAAGTCATATCCTGCATTCAATGTAAGTTCTGCACATCGCCTAAAAAGGTATCCGTCACAAACACCCTCTGATGTAACCTCATTGCACTCAAAATTGACCCTATAGGTATTGGCATCTATTCTCATTTCAGAGTAACCATCCCCAAAAAAACCCCTTGCCTGATATTCAGTGGCACAACCTGATAAAGCAAGAGCGAGAACAACTGCACAAACAGCCAAAAGGCTACTTGGATTCATTTAATTAACTCTCCTTTTTTATTGATTTAACAACCCTATCATTATCTGCCCTTATAGCCCGGGCAACCTTCAAATCCCTTGCAACCTTTAACACGCAATTTGCAGCTGGAGTTAGTGCAGGGCGTCATTTTCTCACAATGCCTGCCTCTGGACAAGGGAACAATATCCCGACTTTTCTTATTATTATTATTAGATTTCGTTCTATCCATTAATCCAAAAAATAATATAATTATGCTAAAATAGTCAAAAAAATTATTAGGAGAATGCAATGCAAAAGATACTCGTGGCGCATGACGGTTCTAAGTCTTCGGATAAGGCATTAAAAAGGGCAGTTGAATTTGCAGTAAAATTTAACGCCTCTTTAACAGTGCTTTCGGTTATACCTGAACTATATCTGACTGAGATAGCTGAAGCAGACAAACAGAAGATCAGCAACTCACTCTCCAAGGAAACCACTGAGGCAATGGAGAAGATTCGCAAATCCCTTTCAGGAAAATCCATTGAGGTTAAGACCCTTGTAAGACAGGGCGATCCTGCAGAAAAGATACTTGAGACTGCTCAAAAGATGAAGGCAGATGTCATTGTTACTGGTTCTCATGGCAGACATGGAACAAAAAAATTCCTCATGGGCAGTGTATCATCAAAGATAGTGGACTACTCAAAATGCCCTGTCTTTGTCGTTAAATAAACCCTAATCAGCCAACTTTATTTATGGCCTTTACAATTGCTTTTGCAGGAAAAGGCGGCACAGGCAAGACGAGCCTTGCGGCACTGACTATTAAATACCTCCTATCTAAAGGCAGAATCCCTGTACTTGCCGTAGATGCAGACAGTAATGCCTGCCTCAATGAAGCCCTTGGTCTTGAGGTTCATACCACCGTTGGTAGATTAAGGGAAGAGTCCCTTGACTCTGTCAGGGGCGGAGGCAGCAGGCCTGGAGGCATGTCTATGGAACAGTTATTTGACTATCAGGTCCAGCAAGCCATAATTGAATCCAAAGGTGTTGATTTAATAGTTATGGGAAGGCCTGAGGGCCCAGGTTGTTACTGCGCTGCTAATAACATTATAAGAAAATATACCGACCTTCTTTCAGAAAAATACCCCTATGTGGTAATTGACAATGAGGCAGGGATGGAACACCTTAGCAGAAGAACCACCCATGCCGTAGATGTGCTGATAATGGTAAGTGATGCCACAGTCAAGGGTATTATGACTATCAAAAGGATCAAGGACCTCGTGGAAGAACTTGACCTTGAAGTACACCATAGCATTGCTATTGCGAACAGGGTAACCACTGATCAGGAAATAAAACTCTTGAGCAAGGCTGAAAGTTGCGGACTATCAGGTCTCTATTTCATCCCGGAGGATGTAAATATTGCAGAGTGTGACATTGAAGGCAGGCCTGTCATCACCGTACCAGAAGACTCCCCTTCCTTTGTGAAACTTGCTTCCCTCTTAGATTCGATTACTACAATTCCCTAAGACTTCCTCTTGTTATTGTTAAAATCCTCTATCAGCATACGATGGTGTTCCCTAAGGAGTTCAAAAACCTCCTCAGGTTTGTCAGCAATATGTATCAAAGCAAGGTCCTCCTGAGATATGGTCCTTTCAGACACAAGGGTGCTACGAATCCATGTAAGCAGTCCTTCCCAATAGGATGAGCCAAAGAGTATTATTGGAAAGTTCACTCCTACCTTCCCAGTCTGCACAAGGGTCAGGGATTCAAATAACTCATCAAGGGTACCAAAACCACCTGGAAATATTACATAAGCCATTGCATATTTTATAAACATGAGTTTTCTAACAAAAAAGTATCTAAAGGATACAGAGAGATCGTGATATTTATTAGGCTTCTGCTCCGTTGGCAGCTCTATATTTAAACCTACCGACTTGCCTTTGTGAGGATATGCCCCCTTATTTGCAGCCTCCATAAGACCAGGGCCTCCCCCTGTAATGACAGCAAATCCAGCCTCAGAGAGCATTCTGCCGAGTTCTTCAGCATGACCGTAGTATGGTGAATCCTCCGTCAGTCTAGAACTGCCAAAGATGGATACCGCTGGCCCAATGCCATAAAGGCTTTCAAAGCCCTCTACAAGTTCGGACTGTATCCTAAAAACCCTCCATGTCTCTGATCTCCTGAGATCTTCAATCATTTAAGATGCCCTCCTTATGGTTTGCAAAATAAAACACCAGGCATTACAAACAATCCCAATTCCATAAGCCTATTATAACGACAGCTTTACTATTATTGACAACTATCATTTTGAATACTTATTATGCTCTGTTATGGATGATAAGCTTTTATCTCTTCAAGAGATAGGACTTGACATAAAAACAACCTCGGGCCCTTTAAACATACTATCCTCTATTTCCTTTGATATTAATAAATCTCAAGTATTTGGGTTAGTAGGCGAAAGCGGGTGTGGAAAGAGCCTTACGGCCCTATCTATTATGAGATTGCTGCCACCTAATGCAGTATTAAGGGGCAAGATGTTTTTTGAGTCTAAAGACCTGCTTACCCTCTCCGAAGAGGAGATGCGAAAACTAAGGGGCAGTAAAATAGCCATGATCTTTCAAGAACCCATGACCTCACTAAATCCAGTCCTTACTGTAGGCTATCAGATAGCTGAATCCCTTATGACCCATCAGGGGATGACCAAAAGAGATGCCCTTCAAAGGGCTGTTGAACTGATGGAGGCAGTAAAGATTCCATCTCCAGAGCATAGAGTAAATGACTACCCCCATCACCTTTCTGGAGGTATGCGGCAAAGGGTTATGATTGCTATGGCAATAGCCTGCAACCCAATCCTTCTCATTGCCGATGAGCCAACAACGGCACTGGATGTAACAATACAGGCTCAAATACTTCTACTGCTCAAAAGGATCAGAGAGGACATTGGCATGGCTATCCTTCTTATCACCCATGATCTTGCAATAATATCAGAACAAGCCGATTCCGCAGCAATAATGTACCTTGGAAGAATTATGGAGACAGCCCCTGTAAGAGAACTCCTGTCTATGCCAATTCACCCCTATACACAGGGACTTCTCAATTCACTCCCCTCTGAAAGGGGCAAGAATCTTATTCCAATAAAAGGATTTGTCCCTGCCCCCTCAAAGATGCCAAAGGGTTGTAAGTTTTATGACCGATGTCCGATTGCTGAGGATGCCTGTAATCACTCAGAACCTACCCTGATTGAGAAATCTTCAGGGCATTATGTAAGGTGTATAAAGGCATAGTATGAACCTTATAGAGGTACAGGGATTAAAAAAACACTTTCCCCTAAAGAAAGGATTCTTCGGAGAAAAGGGAATAATTAGAGCCGTAGAGGATGTATCCTTTTCAATTGACCAAAACAGTGTCTTCGCCCTTGTAGGTGAGAGCGGATGCGGCAAATCTACCGTTGCAAGACTAATACTAAGGCTAATTCCCCTGACAGAAGGACGCATCCTTTTCAAGTCTCAGGACATAACAGATATGCAAAATAAGGAGCTCCTCCCTTTCAGAAGAGCTGTGCAGATAATATTTCAAGACCCCTTTGCCTCTCTTAACCCGAGGATGAAGATAGCAGAGATACTTTCTGAACCACTCATAGTCCATAGGATCTTTTCATCAAAAAAGGAAAGGACAGAGAAGATCATTGATATACTCTCGCAGGTAGGTTTATCAAGTGAGGTTCTCAACCGATATCCCCATGAGTTTAGCGGAGGCCAACGACAGAGGATCTGCATCGCTAGGGCGCTTACGCTATCCCCAGAACTTATTATTGCAGACGAACCCCTATCAGCCCTTGATGTGTCTATTCAGGCACAGATAATCAATCTCTTCAAGGAATTGATGAGAGAGTATAAACTATCACTCCTCTTTATAAGCCACGACCTCAATGTAGTCAAATACCTAAGCAACAGGATAGCAATAATGTATCTTGGAAGAATCCTTGAGTTAGGCGACACTGATACTATTTTTAACAAACCCCTTCACCCCTATACAAATCTACTCCTTTCAGCAGCGCCTAATATTCACAGGTCCAACAGAGACACTGTATCCTTTGAAGCAGGAGAAATGCCAAGTCCTGTATCTATACCTAAAGGCTGCCCCTTTAATCCCAGATGTCAAAGCGCCTTTGAGCCCTGTACACAGTATATACCTGAAATGATTGACTATGAAGGCAGGCAGATTGCCTGTCATCTTTACAAAGGGAGGGTTTAATGCATAGAGTCTTTTTCGTTGGCGCAGGGCCAGGAGACCCTGAATTAATCACCATAAAGGGCAAAAGGCTGCTCGATGAGGCTGATGTGGTGGTTTATGCAGGGAGTCTTGTAAACCCTAAGCTTTTAGAGGGGCTTAAGGCAGAGCTTTACGACTCAGCCTCAATGAATCTTGATGAAACAACCCAGATATTAGTTAATGCGGTAAGGAATGGTAAAAGGGTAGTAAGGCTCCATACAGGCGATACATCCTTTTACAGTGCGATAAATGAACAGATTGAAAGATTAAGGGAAAATCAGATTGATTATGAGGTAGTGCCTGGTGTTTCCTCTGCCTTGGCTGGCGCTGCAGTATTGGGACAGGAATTAACGATCCCTGAGATAAGTCAAACAGTGATATTTACAAGACTTGAAGGCAGAACTCCTGTGCCTGAAAAGGAAAAACTCAGCAAACTTGCATCCTCTAACAGCACAATGGTCATCTTTCTAAGTGTGGGCTTGATTGATAGGGTATGCGAAGAGTTGATAAAGGGAGGCTACAATCCTCAGACAGAGGTGGTGGTAATTGAAAAAGCCACATGGCAAGAACAACGTTTAGTAAGGGGTTCCATTGAAACCATTGCACAGCTTGTCAGAGAGGCAGGGATTAAAAAGACGGCACTTATTTATGTTGGCGAGACCCTCAAGGCATCAAGGGCGGCACTCGGCAAAGCCTCTAAGTTATACGACCCAGATTTTAGTCATGGCTTTAGAGAAGGCAAATCTTAGAAACCGTACTCCTTCCACCTCCTGTCAACAAGCTCTCTTATCTCTGGGGACATATGTATCTCCTCTGGCCAATCCCTCATCATACCCTCCTCACGGGTCTTACGGGTAGCGTCTATGCCCATCTTTGAGCCATATCTCGGGAAGTTTGCCGCATGGTCAAGGTCATCTAAGGGGCCCTCGGCAATAACTACATCCCTCTTCCAGTCCACATTATTAAGCACCCGCCAGGATGTGTATGATATATCCTGAACATCCACATCATCGTCAACTATTATCAATAACTTGGAGAACATCATCTGCCCCTTGCCCCATAGACCATGAATTATCTTGCGGGCATGTCCTGGATAGCTCTTCTTGATAGATATAAGCGCTGCATTGTGAAACACACCTTCCATAGGCAAATTTATATCCCTTATCTCAGGAAACTCAAGCCTTAAAAGGGGAAGGAATATCCTCTCTGTTGCCTTACCCATGTAACAGTCCTCCATTGGCGGCTTTCCAACGATAGTAGCAGGGTAAATCAAGTCTTTCCTATGGGTGATGCACTGTACATGAAACACAGGATAATAGTCAGCGGGGGAGTAGAAACCTGTGTGATCCCCAAAGGGACCCTCTATCCTCATCTCATCGGTGTTTATGTATCCCTCAATTACAACCTCCGCCCTTGCAGGCACCAATATATCCGAGGTGATGCACTTGATCATCTCTACAGGCTCCCTTCTGAGAAATCCCGCAAAGAGCATCTCATCTATTGCCTCTGGCAGGGGGGCAGTAGAGGCATAGATCACCGCAGGGTCTGCGCCTATCGCAATTGCTACAGGCATCGAACTGCTGCCCATAGCCTTGTGCTTGTCAAAATGCCTCGCACCGTCTTTATGAATATGCCAGTGCATACCAGTAGTGTCCTTATCATATATCTGTATCCTATACATACCGCAATTAGGTCTTCCTGTCTCAGGGTCCTTTGTGAAAACCATAGGAAAGGTGATAAACCTACCCTCACCATCCTTACCATCCTTTGGCCAACACTTCAACACAGGCAGTATGCCAAGGTCTATATTATCTCTATGGACGATCTCCTGGCAGGGGGCATTCTTTACTGTCCTTGGCAAGAACCTCGAGAACTCAAAGAGCTTAGGCAGTAGTGCGATCTTCTCAAGAAGGGTCTTAGGAGGAGCCTGATTGAGAAGTTCCGTAATTCTCCTTCCCACATCATCAAGATGCCCTACCTCAAGGGCAAGACACATCCTTTGGAATGATCCGAAGAGATTGGTTACCACAGGATAGCTTGAGCCCTTTACCCTTTCAAAAAATAGCGCCTTGCCACCCTGAGGGGATTTGCACATCCTGTCAGTTATCTCAGTAATTTCAAGGATTGGATCAACCTCTGTTTGCACTCTATGCAACAATCCCTTACTTTCAATTGTTTTAATAAAGTGCCTCAGGTCTTCGTATGCCATGACAGTGATTATATATCAAGAGTAACCAAAATAGACAAACCATAAAAAAATAATTTTATCATAATATCGGAGTTACACCTATAAAAAAGACTGCCTCCCATTAAGGCTACCGAAACCTCTTTTGCATACCTTGAATGCCGATTTTACGAAATGCAATGGAATACCCTCCGACCTATCACAAAATCAGATGCCTTGAAGAAAATGCAGTAGCCCTCTTTTCAAGGCTCTCCCTATTATTCTTAAGTTTTGTGATTTTTTAAAGGGAACTTCCTTGATAGGGACAGAAAGATGCTATTGAATGCAATTTATATTTACTCAAAATTCTATCTGTCGATTGATGAACTGGTATGATAACTAACCCCATTAAGTTAGAGTTATGTTTTATGCTTTGCCAAATTTCTGTAGGCTCTCCCTAAAGACCTTATAAAACTGTTCGTTATCACCTATGGACTTTTTCAGTATCACCCTTGCATTTGCAATATCCTTAACATTGATCACTAAATTGACACTCCTTTCAAAGGCTGCCATATTATCCATAGTTTTGAAGGCTGCCCCATAAAGGGCTACAAAGATAAATCTCCTTGTTGACATGGATAGATTTTGGATGTGATGGAGAAATTCATTTCCCTCTATACCTCTACCCCCGAAATTCTCGTCAATGATAATAAGCTCATACTGATTAAACCTTAATCTCTCAAAGGCATCTTCTGGATTCACAGCAACATCTGCAGAGTATTTTAGATCCTTTACTGTATCTGAGAGATGTTTCTGCATATCCTGTGATGAGGCACATATCATAGACCTTTTAAGCCCCTCCTCATACTCCTGAAGTATATCGTCTATCTTTTCAATACTCATAGTAGCACCCCCTATTTTTTCATCTTAAGTTTAAGGTCATAGCCCTTGTCGAGCTTAAGCCCATCTATATCCGTTGTCTTTTCGCCCTTTTGGCTCTTTATCATATCTATGCCCCTTCCCACGATAGGCTTCTTGGAGGCATAGGCAAGGGCGGTCTCTTCGGTTATACTACCTTCTTTGTAGAGTTCCAAAATTGCCTTGTCAAAGGTCTGCATACCGTATGCATCGCCTTGCTCAATCATATCATAGAAGGTCTTTCCCTCAGCCTCTCCATTGAGAATGGCATCTTTTACTCTAAGATTGGACTTCAGTATCTCCACAACGGCAACCCTGCCTCCTCCTACCTTTGGCAGCAACCTTTGGCTTACAATCCATCTAATGGTGTCTGCAAGCCTTATCCTGATCTGTTTTTCCTCCTCAAGGTCAAACATGCCAAGTATCCTGTTTATGGTCTGCCCTGAGTCAATGGTGTGCAAGGTTGAAAGGACAAGGTGTCCTGTCTCAGCAGCAGATAAACCAATCTCTACGGTCTCCCTGTCTCGCATTTCACCAACAAGTATCACCTTTGGCGCTTGGCGGAGGGCTGCCCTCAGGCCATTAGCAAAGGAGTCAAAATCTATGCCCATCTCCCTCTGATTGAAGGTTGCCTTAATATGGGGATGATTAAACTCCACAGGATCTTCAAGGGTAAGCACATGAACTGACTTGTTTTCATTAATAATCCTTAATATAGCAGCAAGGGTGGAGGACTTACCGCTTCCAGTGGCACCTGTCACAAGGACAAGTCCATTTTTTTCTTCTGCTATCTGTGATAAAACAGGAGGAACCTTTAGTTCCTCAAGGGTAGGAATAACCGTTGAGAGCTTCCTCATGACTATGGAATAGGAACCACGCTGAGAAAATATATTTACCCTAAACCTTGCCTTACCTGGCAGAGAATAGGAGGTATCACAGGAACCCTCATGCACAAGATTTTCTGACAACCTTCTGTCTGAATTAATAAGATTTAGTGCTAATATCTCCGTTTGAAAGGGCGTCAATCCCTGAATCTTCAGTCTATCAAAATCAACAGATACCAACTGGCCTGAGGATTCTACCTGCGGAGGTTTCATCACTGTAAAGTTAAGGTCTGAGACATTTCCATGGCTCTCCAGCATAGCGCCCAACATATAATCCACTTCAGGTTTTCTCATAGATGCCCCCTTTTTTACTATTCAGTCAAACCATACATTTGCCTCCCAATATATCACTTTTAAGGGGAAAAAACAAGGACAGTGCATATATTGCATACTTAGGTGCAAATTTTGCGTTTAATGTTCTATTATCAATAGTGCCTATAATTAAAGACCATAAATTACATGCTATTATTTACAATTCATATTATGTGCAACTTGGCATGGCAAATGCTTATTAAAAGGCATTTAGAACTCAGGGCTTTTTTAAGTCCTAATCAAAACTAATTTTTAGGAGGTTTGTCATGTCAAAGAGGATTGTAGGATTGGTAGTTGCAGTAGCATTTGTATTAACCGCATCGGTGAGCTTTGCAGGATGGAAGGGTTTCAAAGGAAGCGGTGGCTGGGGACCTGGGACAAAGTATGCAGCCATGTATAATCCTGCCACTGTAGAGACCCTATCAGGCACTGTGCAGGATATTGCACCAGTGGTTCCTTTTAAGGGTATGTATTCGGGGGTAATGGTGGTTTTAAAGACCGATAAGGAGACCTTGAATGTGCATCTTGGTCCAGCATGGTATGTTGAGCGCCTTGATGTAAAGATTGATAAGGGCGATACTATTGAAGTAAAAGGCTCAAAGACAACCTTTGCCAATGCCCCAACAATAATTGCATCAGAGATTAAGAAGGCAGATACCGTGATAGTTCTCAGGGACAATAACGGAATACCTGTATGGGCAGGTTGGAGAAGGTAATTATAGTGCAACAGCGGAGAACATAAGTAATAGCAGATGGATATTAACCCACAACTCTTTCACAAAGGAGGCAAAGGGATAACACCTCCTACACCTCCCCTTGAACTCAGTGGAGGGAGAAACTTCATCCCCTCTTAAATAAAGAGGGGATGAAGGGACTTAGAACTACCTTCATAAATCAAGAATGTATAAGGGCAAGTAAGTAAAGACAACCATAATGGGATTTAAGACTATTACCTTCCTTGTGTTGATAGCCTTGCTTTTTGTGGGAACAACCTCCCTTGCACAGGAGGTCCCTGAATACAGTCTTGAGGTCTTTATTGATGTGCCTTCATCAAGCCTAAAGGGCAGGGCAATTTTAACCTTTAAGGAGACAAGAAAGTCTTTGAGCATAGCTTATAAAGAACTCAAGATACACAGTATGCTTTTAAACGAAAGGGACATTACCCCTACAAACCCTGAAGGTATAATCCTCGATGTGCCAAAGAACAGCAAGATTACCATTGACTACGAGGCAGTCTTTAAGGACTCTGAATCAAACATAATCTCCCCAAAGGGTATAGCTCTCAAAGGCACTTGGTATCCCTTTGTTGATGGTAGGTTTCTTTACAAACTCACTGCCCATCTGCCAGAGGGCTACATAGCCATATCAGAGGCAGAGAGGATTAACAGGGATAAGAGGACAGGTATTGAGAGATACGACTTTCACTTCCCCTATCCACTCTTTGAAAGCGATGGGATATCCCTCATTGCATCAAAGGACTTTGTAGTAAACAAAGACAAATGTGATGGTATTGAAATATACACCTATTTACTGCCCTCAGAGGCACACTTTGCTAAGCCTTTTATTGAGCATACCAAGCGGTATCTAAAGCGATACAATAAGATATTAGGCAGGTATCCGTACAAGAGACTTTCCATAGTTGAGCACTTTGACAGGGCAGGATATTCACTGCCAACCTATATATTTTTAGGCAGAGAGGATTTCAAGCTCCCTATAGAGAAAACCCCCCTTGGGCATGAGATACTGCATCAGTGGTTTGGCAACTATGTATTTACTGACTATGACAGGGGCAATTGGAACGAGGGCTTCACTATATACTTTGCTGACCACTACTACGAAGAGGCAAGAGGCTATGGATACAAATGCAGGAGGCGCATACTCTCAGGATACAAAAGCCATGTGAAAGAGGCGATAGAGTTCCCCCTTGAGGACTTTGTGGAGAGATATGACTATGTGTCAAGGTCTATTGGATATGGCAAGTCTGCAATGGTAGTGCATATGCTCAGACATATTGTAGGGGAAAAGGCATTTTACGAGGCAGTCAAAGACTTTGTGAAGGCAAATAGGTTTAAGGTTGCCACATGGGATGATATTCAAAGGGCCTTTGAAAGACGCACAAAGATGGAGCTTGGATGGTTCTTTGAACAATGGGTAAAGGAGACTGGCACACCAGAACTCACTATTACAGATCTTAAGTCAAAAAGGACAAAAAGGGGCTATGAAATCACCCTTACCTTGCATCAAGGCAAGACTGACTTCAGGATGCCTGTGAATATAACCTTTTACATGGATAGAGGACATATCAAAAAGACCCTATGGCTTGAAGGACAGCAAGACACCTTTTACCTTACCTTACCTGATAAACCTAAGGAGGTAGTAATAGATGAAGACTATGACCTCTTCAGAAGGCTGTCACCCGAAGAAGACCCGCCTACTTTAGAGAGACTTCTTACAGATGCAGAACCCTTGGTCATACTCCCTAAAAAGAGAAAGGGGATGTATTTAGAGTTAGTGGAGCTCTTTGAGAAGAGGGGCTTTGACACGAGCCTCGCCTACATGAAATCAGGCAGGGCACCACGCAAAGGATATACAGACAAAGAGCGCAGGGGGATGATGAGAAGATCAGAGCAGAAGCGTACTTTAACCAAAAGGGAGATGACCGAGATTCAGGAAGAACAACTAAAAGACAGATCCATTGTAATCTTTGGCGATGATAACCCCTTGATTGAGAGGCTTGGTATTAGCAACAATGACATGGCAAAAAAGGCTGACAGCATCATTATGCAGAATTATAAGCACCCCTTTAGTCCAGACAGGGTGGTTGCCCTTATCACTGCCTCTCTGAAGATAAGATCTACGGACCCCTTTAAGGAATTCTTTGAGTATCCCTTCTACAGCAGGTATGAACATAAAGATGGCAAGGTGCTTAAATCCCTCACAGAGCCTAAGAGGGGTCTGAGATTTGTTATAAACTATTGATGCTTTCTCGATAGGAAGTTGAGAAAAGACATTATCCGCTACGCTCAGTCTTTTATGAGCAGACTGGAGCGTAAAAATCGTGCCTTTTGTTATTCCCAAAGGAGGCTTTAATGATAAGGATTCAAATTTATTATCCGGCTATATGTTGCTGCTCAGGACTTTAAGGTTCGAGCATAGATTCAGTGTTATTGAACTTGTAAAAACAATACAGGGATAGAAAAATACAAACAAAATGGAAACACCATTTGCTATCGCTCAATTTATGATAACACCTTGCCTGTCCTTTGCCGCTTCCGCAATCAACATAGGGTGATAGGGGTGATAGTTTGCATCATCGATGTAAAGCATAGCAGTCACAAAATTGCCGATAGAAACTTGCAAGGAGTAAGAGGGCATGCCTGAAAGCCTTTATACTGCCACAGGGTTTATTAAAAAGGGCCATAGGTCATTCAGTCCCCAAGAGGTGATTAGTTTGGCATTATCTGTGAAGGTCCAGAGGTCTCGTAAAAAGGTGTGTCAATAAAGCCTTTTCAGCACACCCTCTTACTACTATCGGCAATTTAAGGAGCAGTAGTATTTCTTGACCCAATTGTTTTGATGTTATCATAAATAGGGACTGTAGATATATGTAGCCTTTACAAAACAGGACCTGGAGGTAAAAGGTGTCCTTAAAAATTCTTCACACCTCTGACTGGCATCTTGGTAAGACTTTCAGGTCAACTACCTTCGATCTGCTCGATGTTCAGAAAAAGATTCTTGATGAACTTGTGAGTATCGTAAGGGATCAAAGACCTAATATTGTCCTTGTTGCTGGTGATATCTTCGATACCTACAATCCATCCTTTGAGGCAGAAAGACTTTTTTATCAAACAATAACAAAGATCTCCGACGCCAATTCTTTGGTTATAGCCATAGCAGGCAATCACGACTCCCCTGATAAACTAAAGATTTCAAGGCCGCTTATATATGGACGACACCCTATCATCATTTCAGGCACCCCCTCTGATTATAAAGAGGATTATACCTTTGAAAATGACCTCTTTAAATTAGGTGTGGAAGAGGATTTCTTGAGATTAAAGATAAAGGATACAAACACCATCCTATCAATCAAGGTAATTCCTTATCCCTCAGAGGTCAGGATGGGGCTATCGGGTGGTGAGTTTAAAGACAACCTGCACGAGTATATCTCAAGGGAGCCTCAATTTAGCTGTGACTACTTTATTTTCACTTCTCACCTTTTTGTAAGTGGGGCTACAAAGTCTGGGTCAGAGAGATCGCTTCAGATTGGCTCCATAGACAGCATACCTGCTGAGGTCCTGCCCAAGAATGCACATTACACCGCCCTTGGGCACCTTCATAGATTCCAGAGAATATGCAACGCCGTTTACTCAGGCTCCATTTATCCCTTTGATGTGGGGGAGATTGATGACAAAAAGGGTGTCTGTATTTGGCAAGGGGGAGAGACAGATTTCCTTCACTTTAGAGATATTCCAAAGATCAAAAGCCTTGAATTTGACTCCCTTGAAGAGGCGATAAAATTTAACATGCCAACTAATTCAGACCTTTATTACCTATTTATAAGATCAAAGGAATCGTACGGTCATGAAAAAATCAATAGGCTTATCAAGAATTATGGAGATAAATTGGTAGGTTGGCAACCTGAGAATACTAAATTTGAGACTGCAAAGAAGACCCTTGACATCAACTCACTTTCAGAGGAAGAGCTCTTCAGAGAATTTTTTAAGTTCAAAAATAACAATATTGAACCAG
The DNA here is from genome assembly GCA_937949555.1 of uncultured bacterium. Taxonomy (GTDB): domain Bacteria; phylum Nitrospirota; class Thermodesulfovibrionia; order Thermodesulfovibrionales; family Dissulfurispiraceae; genus DUZI01. The sequence goes on from CALEDV010000009.1 coordinate 37,665, forward strand.
ATAATGATCTTGTAAGTTTATTTACTAGCTGTCTTGAAGAGGCAACAAATGCTGCCAATTAGCATCAAGATTGAAGGGTTAAATAGCTACGCAGAGGCTGTAAATATAGATTTTAGGGAATTCTATAAAAATCATATCTTTGGTATCTTTGGAGATACCGGCTCAGGCAAGTCAACCATACTTGATGCGATCATACTTTCAATCTATGGTAAGACACCAAGACTTGGAAAGGGCATAAAAGAGGCTATAAATCCAAGCAAAAAGCAGATAAACATAGACTTTGACTTTAGCATATCAAACAAGCAATATCGCATCACAAGGAATATAGGGGAAAAGAGTAAGGTCAGACTTTATGAGGTCAATGGGCCAAACTCCTTAAAGGCAGTTGCTGAAAAGGAGAGGGAATTTACAGAAAAGATAAGGCAGATTATAGGGCTTAGCGAAGAAGAATTTTACAAGGTCGTAATATTGCCACAAAATCAGTTTGCCGAAATACTGAGAATTGATCCATCAAAAAGGGCCGAACTCATTGGAAGTCTCTTTGACCTTAATTTGTATGGAGAGCCATTGTTTAATATTGTTTCAAACAAATTGACAGAACTCAAAAACCAAAGGGAACAAAAAGAGAAAGGGCTTGAAGAACTTAAAGACCTATCAGAGGAGTCAATACAGAACAAAGAAAAAGAGATCCAGGAGATAACCCTTGATTTAGAGAAATCCCAGAGTGAGCAAAAGACACTTACTGGGAGGCTTCAGATGATTAAGGACTTTATACAACTCAATCAGAGATTAAAGGCGCTGCAAATTGAAATTGAAGGACTTGAACAAAGGGCTGCCGAGATGAACAGGATTAAGGAGAGACTCAGACTTGATGAGTCTCTTTCTGACAGTAAGATTCATTTGCGTCAATGGCTTAATCTAAAGGAGAGGATCAAGGAAAACAAAACTGAGCAGGCAACCTTACAAAAACAAACCGAGGACCTGCAAAAACAGCTTGATAAATGCAATGAAGAAAAAAATGAATTTGAAGCATCCTACAACAAAAGACAGATTGAGATAGGGAAATCCCTTGCAGATATTGAGCATTGCATTGATATCAAAAACAAGATACTGAGATCACAAGAAGACACAAAAAAAACTATAAAAGAGTTATCAAGGCTCTTGGAGAATAAAAATACTTTAGAAAGAGAGATAAATGCACTATCAAGGGAGATCAAGGGGATCGAGGATGAGATAAAAGACACAGAAAAAACGATAAAAGACTGTGAGCTTTCCGATGAAGAAAGACTCTCCTATGATATGCTTCCCTCTCTACTATCGGACCTCAATCAAATTGAATACCTAACAAAAGAGATAAAAAAGATTACTGACAGTGTTATAAAAAAAGATAAGGAGCATGAAGAGGTATCTGAGATACTCAAAAAGAAGATCTTCACAGGATTAGGGCTTGAGGTTGATAACCCAGGAGAGGCACAAGACATACTTGATGCAGAGGTCAAGAAACTAAGAACCAACCAAGATGATGCAAGACAAATACTGAAAGAACTTGAGATTAAAGATATGGCGCTGTCAATTAGTGGAAGCCTCCGGCAGGGTGTGCCCTGCCCAGTATGTGGAAGCCTTGAGCATCCTAATCCTGCATCAGGCAATGCCCAAGGGGAGATAAGTCACAACCGAAAGAAGATTGAAGAATACCAGAGGACCATCAAATTGATAGAGCAGATTAAGACTGAGATTAAGGGCGATTGTGACAGGCTCATTAATATCAAATCAGAGAACGCCGAAAAACAAAGGCATCTGAAGGAGAAGAAAGAGGAGCTTCTATCACTGCAAGATAACCTTAAAAAAAGGCTGCCACAGGATAAATGGCAAGGCGCTAAGGAAGACTTTGATAGATTGAAGGCAAAGAAAGAGGCCCTTGAAAGATCCCAAAAAACCTTAATAACACTTAAGAACCTCTTAAAAGATAAGTCCGATGTCATTAATATAAAGAGCAATGAAAGAACTAAACTCCACTCAGATACAGAAAACAAGAACAGCCAGATAAAAGAGCTGCAAAGAGTGATTTCAGAACACGAAAAACAGTTGTACGAGAAAACCAGCGGCAAGGATCCGATTATTATGAAACAAGAGATTGAAGATGAGGGCAATAAACTAAATACACAGAGAGAGTCCCTGCAAAAAAAATCCAAAAATATACAAGAGGATCTAAACAGACTCAAACTCCGACACCAAGAAATCACTACAGCCCTTCAAATAGAGATCTCAAGGCACGAGGAACTCCTTGACTTATTGAATCATAAGGCACATCAAATGAAAACAACAGTAGAGGACTTAAAAGACTTTTTCATAGAGGACCCTGAAAGACAGAGATTGAAGGAGGAAGTTGCCCAGTATGAAACCTCTCTCAATACAAAAAGTGGCGAGCGTGAAGGGATACTAAGGCAGATAAAGGACCTGCCTATAAAGGAAATTGAGCCTGAAGAACCCCAAAAGACGGAGTCAAGATTGAGGGAGTTACTGCACAGGATCACTGAGATGAATCAGAAGGTTGGGGCTATGGGTGAGTTGATAAAACAACAAAGGCGAGAGCTTGAAGAAAAAAAAGCACTCTCTGCAGAGATAATAAGGATTAGACACAACTATAACAATGCTGAAAGGCTAAGGGGACTCATCAAAGGTAAAGAGATGGTGAAGTTTATATCTCGGTATTTATTAACAGACATAGTAAGGCTCACCAATGAATACCTCAAGGACTTAAAAATAGGCCATAGATTTCATGTGAATGTCAATAATAATCTTGATTTTACAATCACAGACATTTACTACAACAATGAGCGTCCAGTAGCTACACTGTCAGGGGGTGAGACATTTATCCTGTCCTTTGCCCTTGCCTTAGCCCTATCAAACTTCATACAAGGCAGGAGACAACGGTCAATAGATTTTTTCTTTATTGACGAGGGATTCAGTTCCCTTGATAAAGACTTGCTTGACTCCGTTGGTACTGTGTTAAATCAACTTAGTTCACAGAAGAGGCTTGTGGGACTAATATCCCACCTTGAGGAATTAAAACAACTCATACCTACCTATATAAATGTGCAAAAAGACAGATCCGATAAAAGTGTAATTAGGGTATTAAACAGCTATTGATAGGGTCAGCAAGCAAGGGCATAGGAAGAACAGTTAAGCCTCATTAAAGAATCGCAATGCCTGCTTTAGAAGCAGTTTAAACCAGAAAACTCCTGTCCCTTAAGACTAAACTTCACAACACAGGCGCCTCAAACAGTTATTAATGTTGTATCCCGACACTACCTCCTGTATTCCCAGAGCATACTTATGATAATGATTATCATCTATGCCCTTTTGCTGGTCCTTTTTCCCCTCTAAACTAACCTAAGGATACACCCCAATATATAGAGTCTTTTTCTAATACAGCATACATCATATTGTGTTATTAAAAATCTTGACAAGACCTTGATAAAAGAATATTATTTCAGAGTGGTAAAAAGTGGTAAAAAGTGGTAGACAATAAATGCTTATGGGTTATTTGCTGTTTTTTATTTAAGAGCCATGTCATCCTTCACCGGCACATACTATTATACCCTTGACCCCAAGGGAAGGCTCATTATGCCTGCCCCGCTAAGGGAGATTGTGCATTCAAAATACAACAACCCAAAACTCTATATAACCAATGCCCCCTTTGACAAATGCCTGCACATCTATCCCTTAGCAGAGTGGAATCTCCTTGAAGAAAAGCTAAGAGACAAACCCAGAACTGACAAAAGCATTCAGTTCTTTATGAGAAGGGTCTTTGCCTCTGCTGTGGAGTGTGAATTAGACAGGCATGGAAGACTGATGATTCCCTATGAACTGAGACAGAATGCCTTTGGCGGGGGCGATGTGGCCGTTGTGGGATTAATGGAGAAGATTGAGATCTGGGATAGGGCAAAATGGGATGAGATTATAAATCCCGATGGGATTGACGCAGAATCATATATGCGTTCCCTATCGGAGCATGGAATTTAGTGCGATGCTTGAGGTTGAGCCTGTTATCCACAATCCTGTTATGCCCGAAGAGGTCATACTCTTCCTTATTACTAACAAAAAGGGACTTTATGTGGATGCTACCACAGGAACTGGAGGGCATTCTAAGAGGATCCTTGAAGCGCTCGACAGCCAAGGGAGGCTATTAAGCATTGACAGAGACCCTTTAGCGCTTTCTGTGGCAGGCAGCCGATGCAAGGATGACAGGCAGATCCTACTTAAGGGAAGATTCTCAGAGTTAGGAGAGATTATACATAGAAATTATCAAGGAGAGGTGGATGGCGTGCTCTTTGATTTAGGCGTATCAATGTTTCAATTGAAATCACCTAAAAGGGGGTTTAGTTTTACCTCCCCAGAAAGGCTTGACATGAGGATGGATACAGAACAAGGCCTTGATGCCTATGAAGTAGTCAATTCTTATACTGAACAGGCACTGGAAGAGTTAATAAGGAACTATGGAGAAGAGCCTAAATCCAAGAGGATTGCAAGGGCAATAGTGGAAAGGCGCAAGAGAAAAGCCATTGAATACTGCTCCGAATTGTCTGACCTTATATCCAGCATAACAGGTTTTCATGGCAGAACCCATCCAGCAACAAGGACCTTTCAGGCACTGAGGATGGAGGTTAATGGCGAGATAAAGGAGTTAAGGGCAGGTTTAGAGGGGGCTTTAAGGGGTCTAAAAAGAGGGGGTAGACTTTGTGTTATCTCCTATCACTCATTGGAAGACAGAGAGGTAAAAAAACTCTTTAGAGAATCCGAACGGGCATCCATAGTAAAGATTATGACTAAAAAACCTATAAGACCCTCTGAAGAAGAGATCAGGCATAACAGGGCATCAAGAAGCGCTAAAATGAGGATCTGCGAGAGGTTATAGAAATGCTTTCAACCCAAGAAAAGGCACTTAGAGGGTTAATTCACCAACTAAGATCAACCTTGGTAACAACTCACCTGCCGCATCATCATAACTTACAATCAAGAGGGCTAACATCATGAAGAGGTGTTTTATCACATCTGCCTTGAAAGCCTTAAGTATTCTCTCAATACTGCTGCTTATTTTTGGGATAATATGGTTGAGGTCAAGCATAGTATCCCTTGAGTACAACATAAGTTCCTTAGAGAAGAAAAAGCTCCACCTCATGAAGGAAAACAAAGGCATCGTTGCTGAGAAGGCACGACTTCTCGCCCTTGAAAGGTTTGAGAACTCTGATTCAAGGGGATTTGTTTTCCCTGACAGGGTTAGGGTTGTATATGTTAAAGAAACCACTAACAAGGAGCCTTACAAGATCATGCACTCAAGGAGATACTGATATTGAATAGCCGCATAATATTTATAATATGTCTGGTTGTTACATCCTTTGGGGCAGTTCTCTATCGCCTTGTGGATATTATGGTCCTAAATCATGACTACTATATCAGCAAGGCACGATACCAGCAAGTAAAGAACGAAGAGATACCTGTAAAGAGGGGCATAGTGATGGACCGCAAATATAGAGAACTTGCTATCAACCTTGATACAGAGTCCCTATTCTCCGATGGCGCCGAACTGGAGTCAGTCTCAGAGACTGCCCATAAACTGGCTCGGTACACATCACAAAAACCTGAAGTGGTACTTGCTAAGCTTGACAGAAGCAAGAGGTTCTCTTGGGTTGAAAGAAAGCTTGATTATGAACAAACCCAGAGGATAAAGGAACTGAAACTTAAGGGAATTGGTTTTATTACAGAAAATAAACGTTTTTATCCCAAAGGCTCCCTGGCATCTCACATTATTGGTTATGTGGACATAGACAACAGGGGGCTTGAAGGCATTGAGCAGCGCTATGATAAATATCTTACCGCAAAGTCTGAAAAGACAGCGGTTTTTAAGGATGCAAAGGGCAACATACTATCAGAAGGCTACCAGAGGGAGATCAAGGGCAACAATGTTGTACTGACCATAGATGAAGGACTCCAATACATAGTTGAAAAGAACCTTGAGGCTGTTATGATCCAGAGGAAGGCTGCCTCCGCAACAGCAATTATGATGGACCCTTACACTGGAGAGATTTTAGCTATGGCAAGCCTGCCTAACTACAATCTCAACACCCCTGGCAAAAGCAGTCCCCACAGTAGAAGGAATAGGGCTATCACTGACCTATACGAACCAGGGTCAACTTACAAGATAATAGCTGGAGTTGCCGCCCTTGAAGAGGGCATAGTAAACACAGAAACTAAATTTGATTGCAGCGCTGGCAATGTAGAGGTGGGTGGCAGGAAGATCAAGGATGCCCACCGCCATGGAGTGCTGACCTTTAAGGAGGTTATTCAAAAATCTTCAAATGTAGGCACCATAAAAGTCGCACAGAGACTGGGCAAAGAAAAACTCTATGAGTATTCCAGGCTCTTCGGATTTGGAGAAAAGACGAATATAGACCTGCAGGGTGAGGTTTCTGGACTTCTGCGGCATCACAGCCGCTGGTCAGGCATGTCCATAGGCGCTATAGCCATAGGACAGGAGGTTGGAGTCACACCGCTTCAGGTGCTGCGGGCATATTCGGCTATTGCCAACGGAGGGTATATGGTCAAACCCCACATACTCATGGAGATTCGATCACCCGATAACTCTACCCTTTACAGTGCACCAGTGGTTAAGAAAATGATTATCTCTGAAAGGACTGCTGCCATATTCAGGGATATACTAAAAACTGTTACCGAAGAAGGCGGCACGGCAAAGGAAGCCGCCGTGGAAGGCAATCCTGTGGCAGGCAAAACAGGCACTGCACAGGTTATAGATCCAGCCACAAAAAAATACTCCAAAGAAAAGTATGTAAGCTCCTTTGTAGGATTCGTGCCTGTGGAAAAACCTATATTGTCACTGATAGTAGTAGTTCACGAACCTAAAGGCGCTATATATGGTGGAGTTGTTGCCGGGCCTGTCTTCAGAAAGATAGCCAATGAATCGCTCTCATACCTTAACATACTAAGAGACGACGCTGCTGAAAAGGGATTAATCCTTCAGCCCGAACAGGAAAAGGCTGCAGTACAGACAGTTAAGGCTAAAGGTTAATCAGAAAGATGATAATAACCCACAAGATAAAGCGCTCAAGAGGCCTAAAGGGATCTTTAATAAGCCTTTATTGCGCTGCTATGAACAACTCTCTTTTAGCAGGGGGCGCTTACAGATGAAAAAGCTGATCGAGCTAATTGACAAAAATTTTATCAAGAGCGGCAGCGCTGATGTCCCGGTGAAGGCGATAGCCTGTGACTCAAGGTCTGTACAGCAGGATTCACTCTTCGTGGCTCTAAGGGGCAGCAACGCCGATGGACATTTATTCATACCTGAGGCAATCAAGAGAGGCGCATCGGTTATAGTCCATTGCTCTTGTGCTATGGAGATCAAGGAACTTTACAAGAAACATCCAGAGGTTTCCTTTGCAGCCTTTGCTGACACCTCAGCCGCCCTAGCGGCAATCTCAGCAGCATTCTATGGATATCCCTCCAGGGCCTTAGGACTTATTGGAGTAACAGGCACAAATGGCAAGACAACCACATCATTCATTATTAAATCCATACTTGATCGCTCAGGATTTCGCACAGGTCTTATAGGCACAATCCAATACATGATAGCAGACAACATTTACGACTCTCATCACACAACACCACAGTCTCCAGTATTTCAGGACATACTAAGGCAAATGGTTCAAGAAAGATGCGATGCCGCCGTCGCTGAGGTGTCCTCTCATGCCCTTGCGCAGAAAAGGGCTGACTCATCAGATTTTAAGGTTGCGGTTTTTACAAATCTTACTAGGGACCATTTAGATTACCACAGGGATATGGAGGATTACTTTGATTGCAAAGCCAGACTTTTCACTGAATTGCTTGTACGGGGAGGCACAGCAGTAATCAACATAGATGACCCTTACGGGAAAATACTTGTAGATATGCTCAAAGAAAGGGATACAAAAGTAATAACCTACGGCATTGAGTCTAAAGAGGCTGATATCAGGGCCTCTGAGATTGCCATGACCTTCAAAGGCTCATCTTTTAAAATCCAGATAGAAGGAGTTGCCGAGGAGGAGATGATCTCACCACTGTGTGGGCTTACAAATGTTTACAATGTCCTTGCCGCAGCATCTGCAGCGAGGGCCTTGAATATACCAATAATGAAGATAAAGGAGGGAATAGCTATGACGAACCTTGTAAAGGGAAGATTTCAAAAGGTTGAGCTCGGTCAGGACTTCCTTGCGGTGGTAGATTATGCACACACTGAGGATGCCCTTGAAAGGCTACTAATGACTGCTCGGCAGCTCATCAATGCCTATGGGATTGCAAAAAGGACTGAAAAACTCATGAAGGCTAAAAGAGACCAGTATTCAACTGAACCCTGTCAGAGAGAAGGCAAGATCATAACTGTCTTTGGATGCGGTGGCAACAGGGACAAAGGCAAGAGATCAAAGATGGGAGAGATTGCATCCCGTTTAAGCGACTTTGTTATTGTTACCTCTGACAACCCTCGCAACGAAGATCCCAAGGAGATTATCAGAGAAATAGAACGGGGGATTAAGAAGGACAACTACATTGTGATACCCGATAGGAATGTTGCTATCGGCATGGCTGTTGAGCTTGCGTCCTCTGGAGATATTGTCCTTGTTGCAGGCAAGGGGCATGAGGAGTATCAAGAGTTAAGGGGACAGAGAAGATATTTCAGTGATAAAAACGCCCTTGAGGAGGCTATAAAAAAGACCATAACCCGTCCTTCCTTTGCAGATTGGGCTCAATTCTTTAATCCTTCAGATAAGGTACAGAATGCTCACTGTTAGAGATTTTATAAAGGCATCACAGGGCAGGCTTATAAGACAGGGCCCAGAATGCTTTAACGGGGTTTCTACGGATTCAAGGACAATCCAGCAGGGAGAGTTATTTGTTGCCCTAAAGGGTGAGAATTTTGATGGTCATAGGTTTTACAAAGAGGCTATGCAAAAAGGCGGCGGGGCTGTAATAAATCATGATGCGCTATGTGCAGAGGATGCTCTGCCTATAGCGAATTATGATTGCAAAGGCACCCTCCTGTCCGTTGACAACACACTGCTGTCTCTCCATAGGGTTGCAGGATATATCAGGAGCGAATTCAAGGGGCCAGTTATTGGGGTTGTAGGCAGCAACGGCAAGACCACCACTAAGGAACTTGCATTCTCAGTGTTATCTAAGCGGTTCAAGACCCTGAAAACACCTGGCAATAATAACAACCACATAGGATTACCGCGTGCAATGACCTTTATTGATAAAGATACGGAGTGCCTTATTCTTGAAATGGGCACAAATCGTCCCGGAGATATAAAGACATTATGCGAGATAGCAAACCCAGATTATGCGATCGTCACAAATATAGGATATGAACACCTTGAGGGCTTTGGAGATCTCAAGGGAGTAAGAGATGCTGAACTTGAGATACTTCCCTTTGCAAAGACCCTAATAGTCAATACCGATGATCATTTCTTGATAGAGGGTTTAAAGGGCAAGGAACAAAAACGGCTTGTTGGCTATGGTATATACAACAGTCAATGCCCTGTAAGTGCAAAGGGAATCAATCATACCGAAAGGGGCGTTGATTTTATCCTTTCCATAGAGGGCAAAGAAATCAAGATTTCCACATCCCTTAGAGGAATTGTAAATGTCTATAACTCTTTAGCTGCTGCAGCAATGGGCTTTGTACTAAATCTTTCATTAGAGGAAATCAAAGGTGGTTTAGAGTCCTTCAAGGGAGCTCCAATGAGGCTTGAATTGATACAAATTAAGGGAATTACCATACTGAACGATTGCTACAACGCAAATCCTTCCTCAATGCAGGACGCAATAACTGAACTTAGAAGACTCTCAAAGGGCGCAGGAAGGACCATTGCTGTCTTGGGCGACATGTTTGAGATAGGAGAATCTGCAATCGAAAGGCACAAAAATATTGGCACAATGTTAAATCAACAGGGCATAGACATACTAATCGGAACAGGAACGATGATGGACAATGCCCTCAACGTATTTAAAGGGACTGCCACTGCTGCTGCAGACTCCCTTAAGGCAGCGGAGGAGCTCTTAAAAATCATAAAACCAGGAGACGTAGTTCTAATAAAGGGCTCACGGGCAATGAAGATGGAAAGGGTAACTGAGGCGATTAAAAATGCTCTATGAACTCCTTTATAGCCTCTATGTGTATTTTACTCCCTTTAATGTATTTCGCTACATAACCTTTAGAACTGCCCTTGCGGCTCTAACGGCTATGGTGATTACCTTCATAATTGCCCCAAGGATTATCAAATGGCTTAAGAGGATAAGCATGACTCAGCAGATAAGGGACGACGGGCCTAAGAGCCATCTCTCAAAGGCAGGCACTCCAACAATGGGCGGGATTATAATTATAATCTCCATAGTACTGTCAATGATGATGTGGGGCAATCTAACAAGCATCTATAACTGGATGGTGCTTGTTTCACTTGTAGGCTTTGGTTTGATAGGGTTTATTGACGATTACCTTAAGGCAGTCAAGAAAAATCCAAAGGGTCTCAGGGGTTGGTATAAGTTTGGTGGACAGGTGGCAATAGCCAGCGCTGTCAGTGTTTTCTTGTATATGAATCCTGAGGATCCATATAATTCGGTGCTTAGCATACCCTTTTTCAAAAAATGGCTCATAGATCTTGGGATGTTTTACATACCCTTTTCAGTGCTTGTAATAGTAGGCTCCTCTAATGCAGTGAACCTAACAGACGGTATTGATGGGCTTGCCATTGGATTAGTGGCTATTGCTGCCCTGGTCAATGGAGCGCTCGTATATCTCTCTGGACATGCAGTCTTTGCAAAGTATCTGCAAGTAATATACATTGCAGGCATTGGAGAACTCACCGTATTCTGTGGTGCCCTGCTTGGCGCATCCTTAGGATTCTTATGGTACAACGCATACCCTGCACAGGTCTTCATGGGTGATGTGGGCTCCCTAGGCCTCGGTGGAGCCTTAGGCACCTTGGCGGTAGTTACAAAACACGAGATAGTGCTTGCAGTAGTTGGAGGAATATTTGTTATTGAAACCCTCTCAGTAGTCCTCCAGGTGGCATCCTATAAACTTACAGGCAGAAGGATATTTAAAATGGCACCAATACACCATCACTTTGAACTCAAGGGATGGTCAGAACCAAAGGTCATAGTAAGATTTTGGATAGTAGGAGTAATACTTGCGTTATTTAGCCTTGCAACATTAAAATTGAGGTGAAAAAAATGGAAAGAAACCCAAAGATGTCCAATGTATTGAGAGCTCTTTTGTTGATTCTTATCCTCTCGATGCCTTTTTATTCCCATGCTCAGGAGTCTGTTTCTGCAAAGGCAGCCGTAGCCATAGATGCAAGCTCCGACAGGATCCTCTATGCAAAAAATCCAAACTACAAGCAACCCCCTGCAAGCACCGCTAAACTCGTAACTGCTATGGTAGCCCTTGATAAATTGAGTATGGAGAAGATTATCAAGATCAGTGAAAATGCAGCCAATACCCCCTCAGTAAGTCCTAGAATAAGACCTGGAGAGCACTTCACAGCCCAAAACCTCCTATACATGACCTTGATGAGGTCCGTCAACAGTGCAGCCGTTGCCCTTGCAGAGGCTGTAGCTGGTTCAGAGGATGCCTTTGCAGAGCTTATGAACAAAAAGGCGATGGAATTGGGAGCAGAAAACACTAAATTTGCAAATGCCTCAGGCCTTCCAGGCGGAGAGCAGTACATTACCGCTTACGATTTAGCAAAAATCATGAAAGCGTCCTTGCAATATCCCCAGATAAAAGAAATTATAAATACCCGTGCAAAACACCTTGCCTCTACAGAGGGCAGGAAGGTATTTCTTAAGAACACAAATCAGCTTCTGTGGTCAGACGAGGGGCTTTTAGGAGGCAAGACTGGTTATACAAAGGCAGCCCAGCACTGCTTTGTTTGCGCTGCCCAAAAGGGTGAATCCATGATAATTGTGGCAGTGCTTGGTGAGTCTGTCCGGGATAACCTCTGGCACGATACCAACATCCTTTTAAGCAGAGGCTATGATGTTCTTGTTGGCAAGGAAGACCCCATGGTCTTTTTCACCAATATACAGGATAGGACAATGGTGCTTGCATCATATAAACCAGCGCCCTCACAAAGGATAGCCAAAAAGGAGTCAACCTATAAAAAAACTAAACTAAGGGGAAAGGGCTCTAAAGGCAAGATTGACACTCTGAAAAAATCCAGGACAAAGCCGGGAAAGAGCTCTGCAGTTACAAAGAAGACATTAGAAAAATCCAAGCAGCAGAATTCATAAGATAATCCCCAAAAACAAATGTGGAGTGATCTTATAAAACTTAAGGTCCTTGTGCTTGGTATGGCAAGGAGTGGATTGACTGCAGCAAATCTCTTAAAAGCGGCAGGTTGCACCGTCACTATTTCAGACTGCAAGGGTTATGCAGCCCTTGAGCCATACCTCTCACAACTCTCAGAGGGCATTGAGATTGTTATAGGCGAGCATCCAATGTCTCTCCTTGATCAAAAAGACCTGATTGTTTTAAGTCCTGGCATTCCGCTGAATATCCCTTTACTTATAGAGGCGCAAAGGCAGGGCATACCAATTGTATCTGAGGTTGAAGCCGCCTATGAGGTCTTGCAGAGATTCAAAGCCACTATGCCCTTTGTTGATTTGCTATTTCTTGCTGTTACAGGGACCAACGGGAAGTCCACCACCACAACCCTTCTTCATGAATTCCTAATAAACAGCGGGTACAACTCCATTCTTGCAGGCAACATTGGCAGCGCCCTATCAGGAGAGGCACACCGCTTTATTGAAACGGAAAATATCTACGATTATCCAAATGTATATTTTTTCGTTTTAGAACTATCAAGCTTCCAATTAGAAACCATCAAGGACTTCAAACCCTACGGCTCCACAATACTTAATATAACGCCTGACCACCTTGACAGATACAAAAGCATGACTGATTATGCGCACGCAAAATTCAGAATATTCAAAAATCAGACCTCCGAAGGGTTTATAGTCCTCAACGGTGATGATCCTCATCTTTTCAAAGGGGCTCACAGGATAAATACAATCCCCGAGGAGCTACGACCATCGCTATTTTACTTTAGCAGAACAAAACAAACCCATGGCGCCTTTTATGCTCAAAATAAGATTCACTTCAATATAACAGCGGATGCAATCAAAGGACTCCTAATAAAGATTGACCCCGAAGTTAGAAATCTAACCCTCTATCCTGAGAGGTTTAAACTTAAGGGAGTGCATAACATTGAAAATGTCATGGCTGCTTCACTCATGGCAGCGCTTGCAGGCTGCGGAAAAGACGCCCTAGAACATACCCTGGAAACCTTTGCAGGTCTTGAACACAGACTTGAGTTTGTAAGAGAGCTAAATGGAGTTGTTTATATTAATGACTCAAAGGGCACTAATATTGGAGCCGTTGCAAAATCTTTAGAGGGATATGAAACCCCTGTAATACTGATCGCTGGAGGCAGAGATAAATCCAGCGACTTCAGCCTTCTAAGGCAGTCAGTAAAAGAGAAGGTAAAATCTTTGATCCTTATAGGTGAGGCAGCTGATAAGATATCAAAGGCCTTAGAGGGATGTTGTGATATCCACTTTGCGAAGGACCTAAGTTCTGCAGTTATAAAGGCAAAGGAGCAGGCAACTGAGGGAGATACCGTACTGCTCTCTCCCGCCTGTGCAAGCTTTGACATGTTTAGAGACTTTGAAGATAGGGGTAGACAATTCAAGGAGATTGTCAGAGGATTATGAGCTCTGCCCCAGACAAGTGGCTTATTTTCATTGTATCAATGCTAATAATTGTCGGTCTTTTATCTGTTTATAGCTCTACCTCTGTCATATCCCCTGATGTGATCGAGAAGAATCAAGTAAAGGGTAAAAACCTCAGCCCCTTTAGCTTCCTAAAGAAACAACTCTTTACTGTTGCAATAGGTTCATTAGCCCTTCTGATCTTCTATAAGCTGAAGCCTCAATATGTGGAAAAGCTGACATTTCCAATGCTCATAATATCACTTATTTGCATCCTATTGGTATTTACATCCTTAGGGGTAAGTGCAGGAGGGGCAAGAAGGTGGATAAAGGCATGGCCTTCCGTTTTTCAACCCTCGGAACTTGTCAAGCTCTCAATGGTGCTATTTATTGCATGGTATATGAGCTCTAAATATTTTGATAAGAATCGTATTAAAACCTTTATCGCACCCATATCCGTTATGGCGCTTTTTCAGATAATATTTATTAGACAGCCTGATTTTGGCGCTGTTATGAGTCTTGGGATTCTCACTATGACGATGCTATTTATCGGAGGTTTGAAGCTACGATACATAGCTGCCATTGCAGTGTTAGCCCTGCCATTTATTGTAAAACTCGCCCTTGAACCCTATCGTCTCAAGAGGATAACTACCTTCTTGGACCCATGGAAAGACCCCCTTGGAAGCGGTTTCCAGCTCGTGCAGTCCTTCATTGCCCTTGGCAGTGGCGGGATAAGTGGTGTGGGACTCGGAGAGGGCAGACAAAAACTATCCTACCTGCCTGAGATACACACCGATTTCATATTCTCTCTCATAGGAGAGGAACTGGGTTTTGTGGGGGCCTCAATAGTAGTTGTGCTGTTTATGCTGCTCTTTATTAAGGGGATATTAATAGCAAGAAAGACACAACATGAGTTTTACAGACATCTCGCTTACGGAATAACCTTCATGTTTACCTTTCAAGCGCTTATAAACTTTGCAGTTGTCACGGGCATGGCACCTACAAAAGGGCTTCCCCTACCCTTTATAAGTTACGGGGGTTCTTCACTGCTTGTAAATATGATTGCAGTGGGTCTGCTGCTAAACATATCTAAACACGTCACATACTATGAAAAGAGGATACCTCAGAGCTTATCAAAGGAACAGGTTCTTCCTGCAACAAAGGTACCCACTAAAGTAACCTTTGCCAGGAGAGAATTTAAAAGGGTATATACCTTAAACAGGGATAATAATTCGTTCTTTTGATGTCTATTTACTATGGAACAAGCAACCCTAATCAAGGCATGTCTAAGGTTAGGTTTGCAAAGGACAATGCAAATAATAACTGGCTGTCATAAAGGATTCACACAATCATGGGCTTAAGGGAATAATATTAAAATGAGATTCATCATATCAGGAGGAGGCACTGGAGGTCATCTATATCCTGCAATAGCAGTAGCAGAGGAATTGATTCAAAGAGGGCTAACAGGTAAAAAAGCAAAGGAAGACATCCTTTTTGTGGGTACCGAGCATGGAATTGAAAAAAATATAGTCCCAAGGGAAGGATACCCAATTGAGTATCTTCATGTAACTGGATTCGTAGGAAAATCCTTTCTTCAAAAATTAAGATCCCTCTTTCAATTTGCCCTTTCTTTTAAAAGTGCCTTCAGGATACTCAATAGATTCAGACCAAAGGCAGTGATAGGCTCAGGAGGATACGCATCTCTTACAGTAGTAATATGTGCTTCTCTAAAGGGAATTCCCACCATCGCCCTTGAACAGAACTCAGTGCCAGGACTCTCAAACAGGATCCTTAGCAGGTTTGTTGATGCCCTCTGTGTTACCTATGAAGATAGCATGTCCTTTTTCCCTGCGGAGAAAACCTTTCATACGGGCAATCCAATAAGGACAAGGATCCTAAAAACAGACATAGAGGAGGCATTAAAGACATTTCCAGTGGATAGAACGAAAAAGACCATACTTGTATTTGGAGGAAGTTCGGGTGCAATAAGCATCAACTCTGCGATAATAGACGCTCTACCCTATATGCTTGACCTTAAACTATACATTCAATTTATACACCAGACAGGAGAGAAAGACTTCGATCGAATCAAAGAACACTACAAAAAGGCTGGATTTAATGCCCTTGTCTATAAATTTGTGCATACCATAGGCGAGGCTTACACAGTATCGGATTTATTGATATGCAGGGCAGGCGCCACCACACTGTCAGAAATCACCGCTGCAGGCAAGGCAGCAATACTCATCCCTTATCCCTATGCTGCAGCAAATCATCAGGAAAAGAATGCCTTAAGGCTTGAGGCAATAAATGCGGCGAAGGTGATAAAGGAAAAGAATCTCTCCGGTGAGGTGCTTGCATCCACCATAAGAAAGATATTAATTGACAGCGAGGAATATAAGAATATGGAGAAGGCGTCCTACTCCCTTGGCAAACCAGAGGCTACAGAGAAAGTCGTAAATATTATAACGAGCCTTGTAAATAGAACTAAGGCACAATAGCAAAGGCACCTTTAGTCCCTTATGCTATTGCACCTATCCTGAGAAATATCAAATCCGTTACTTTATTCTTGCCCCTTCTGAGACTTCCCGATCAATTGTAATTATCGACAGTCTGCCCTCTTTATCAGTAGCCGCAAGCAACATACCCTTGGATTCTATCCCCATTAGTTTTGCAGGCTTTAGATTACATACTACAACTATATGCCTTTGCACCAAGTCCTCTGGGCTATAGTCTTTGCCTATGCCAGCGACAATCTGCCTGACCTCTCCTGTATCAACCTTCAGTCTCAAAAGCTTATCAGATTTTGGAACCCTTTCTGCCTCAAGCACCCTTCCTACCTTGAGTTGTACTTTGGCAAATTCTTCAATGGACACTAAGTTTTCCGATGGCAGGTCAGAAGAAGCAGGTGCTGGCTGCTGCCTTTTTGACTCTATGCGAGGGAAAAGAGAAGAGGCCTTGTTCACAGAGCTTCCATGCCTCAACCGCCCCCACTTAGACTCTGATATGAGATTTAAATCAGCAATAGGAGTTTCAACTCCAAGCTGTCTCAGTATCCTCTCTGCACTCTCTGGCATAAAAGGGATCAGATAGAGCGCCACAAAACGAAGTGCCTCTGCGGAGGTATAGAGGACCCTTTGCAGTTCCGCCCTTTTATCCGAGGAAGCGGCAAGAGACCAAGGCTGCGAGGCATCAATGTATTTGTTAAGGGACGACACGAGGGTCCATATCTCCTCAAGCGCCCTATGAAAGGCAAGGCACGATAGATGTTTATCAACCCTCTCAAAGAGGGATAGGCATAAATCCTTAATAGAGGCATCCTCAGAATCTGATTCGGGTATTATGCCGTTACAATACTTACCTATCATCATAAGGATCCTGCTTGTGAGATTGCCCAAATCATTTGCAAGATCTACATTTATCCTTTTTATCAAAGCCGTTTCTGAAAAATCCCCGTCAAGCCCAAAGGGCACCTCCCTGAACAGGAAAAACCTAAAGGCATCTACGCCAAACCTATTAGCCACCTCCACAGGATTGATCACATTACCAAGAGACTTTGACATCTTCCTGCCCTCAATGGTCCACCATCCATGGGCAAAGATATTTTCTGGAAGGGGCAGGTCAATAGCCATAAGCATTGCGCTCCAATAAACAGCATGGGTTGTAAGTATGTCTTTCCCAATTAGCTGATTAGTGGCAGGCCACCAGCAGGAGGAATGCAACTTATCCTTTCCTGCTACCTGTTCTGCCCTGTAGGCAGGACAGAGATAAAGGGTAGCAGATAGGTAATTTGCAAGGGCATCGAACCATACATAGGTGACATAATCCTCATCAAAGGGCAGAGGAATGCCCCAGGACAGCCTGCTCTTGGGTCTTGAGATGCAAAGGTCCCCTAAGGGATTTGATAAAAGAAAGCCCAACACCTCATTGCGGCGGCTTTCAGGCAAAATAAACCCTTCCTTTTCCTGCACATGCCTGATAAGCCTATCCTGATATTTTGACATCAAAAAGAAATAGTTGCTCTCCTCAATCTCCTCTACTGGTCTTCCGCAATCGGGACAATTACCGTTAATGAGGTCCTTTTGAGTCCAGAAACGTTCACAGGGTGTGCAATACATGCCCTTGTATGTCCTCTTTTCAATCTCCCCTTTGTCTTTTATAGTCTGGAGCATTGCCTGCACAATCTCTTTGTGCGAAGGATCAGTAGTCCTTATGAAGGCGTCATAGCTTATGTTAAGGGTCCTCCAGAGTTCCCTAAAATTATTCACATAAAGATCCGCATGCTCCTGCGGTGAATGCCCCTTTTCCTTGGCAGCCCTTTCAATCTTCTGCCCGTGCTCATCAGTTCCTGTCAGAAAAAAAACATCCAGCCCCTTTAATCTGTTGTATCGAGCAAGGATATCAGCAGCTACAGTTGTATAGGCATGACCTATATGGGGAGAGTCGTTAACATAATAAATTGGTGTAGTAACATAGTATTGCCGGTTCATTTCTTAAAGTATTTCCTCCTTCTAAAACCTTTTCTTTCAGGTTTTATCTCGTCGCCCCTGATATTGTCATTACCCTGGTTCATATCCAAAGATGCATCCTTCACAGGGTGTGTTGTTTTAGGCTTGTCTTGCCCGTACAGTCCTGTCAAATTATCGCTTTTATGTTCCTTTTGTATTGGCAACTCATCACCTTCAGTCTCCTTGTCTTCCTCTGTTATTGTAGAGAGTATAGATGCCATTGTAGCATCGCCAGTCCCTAAATTGACTGGCTCATCCTGCGGAACTGGTTCATCCTCTAAGGCAATATCCTTTGGGTCCCCATCAAACTCATATCTTAGACAACACATCAATCTTCCGCAGAGTCCTGATAGTTTTGCAACATTTAGAACTAATTCCTGATCCTTTGCCATCTTTATTGCCACAGGTTCAAAGCTCGACAGAAAAGTGGCACAGCATAGTTCTCTACCACAGATGCCTATTCCTCCTATCATCTTTGATTCATCTCTCACGCCAACCTGTCTCATCTCTATCCTCGTCCTAAAACGGGCAGCAAGGTCTTTTACCAGCTCTCTAA
This sequence comes from uncultured bacterium, assembly GCA_937949555.1. Taxonomy (GTDB): domain Bacteria; phylum Nitrospirota; class Thermodesulfovibrionia; order Thermodesulfovibrionales; family Dissulfurispiraceae; genus DUZI01. The sequence goes on from CALEDV010000009.1 coordinate 56,547, forward strand.
AATCTATTCTCCCATCGGCAGTGAAAAAGAAGATGATCCGTTTCCTGTCAATTGTAGATTCGGTGCATATAAGCTTCATCTGAATACCCCTTGCCTTTATCCTCTCAAGGCAGTAATCATAGGCTTCCTTTTCAATATTCTTATTCTCCCTTACAGCCTCAAGGTCTTCCTCTGTAGCAAGCCTTAAAACCTGCTTCAAGGGTCTGGTTTCTTTATCTACAAAAATCTTCTCCCTTATTACCCTCCCTAAGGTGAGTCCGAAATCAGATTCAACCACAACTAGGTCGTTCTTTCTTAGAGACAATCCTGCAGCATCAAAATCGTATATCTTCCCTGCCCTCTTGAATCTAATACCAACAATCTCAGGCATATCTTCAAAGGTCTCCTTTTTTCATTTGACAATAATAGCAAAAACCCGTTACTTAGCTAAAAAACACCTATCCTTCAGAAAAAGGTGAGCAATACAGGGATCCTAAGATACTTAGCAAACTCAACTTTCCTATGTCTTAATCTTGCAAATCCCATATTCTGCTTTGAGATTATAATAACTGACAGAAAGAACTTGCAAATAAGGGGTGATAGATCGCCAAAATTGCCGATAGAAACCTGTAAGGAGTAAGAGGGCATGCCTGAAAGCCTTTATACTGCCACAGGGTTTATTAAAAAGGGCCATAGGTCATTCAGTCCCCAAGAGGTGATTTAAATAGCATTATTTGTAAAAGTCCAAAGG